>CADDZF010000021.1 GCA_902812445.1 Methylococcaceae bacterium
GGTGATCAATCTCACCGCCTGTTCACGCAATTCATCCGTGAATGACTGCCTGGGTAACTTCGTCCTCTCCTACCTCCATCGGTCAATTTACCCGATCGATGGCGTCCATTTTTTCGAGCCTACCTCAGTCTAGTGAAATACACTCTTAGCGGACCGTGTCCAGACATTCCAGATACTCGATGTTCAACTGTAGCGAACGTCGGTTCCGGTAGTCGTTTTCCTCGAGCCGGTAGACGGCCTTCACGCGCCGGGAGCCGAGCCAGCGCTCCGGCGTATCGACGAAAAACGCGATGGCATCGAACACCCGATCATCATCGGGCAGACGCAGCAGCAGCTTGAGATGCTTGGCGCCCAGGGCGCGCGCCTGCACGACCTCGAACTCGCCATCGAACAGCGGTTCGGGAAACCCTTGCCCCCAAGGTCCGGCCTGCCGCAAGATTGCACTCAAGTCGAGCTGCAAGTCATGGGCGTCCAGTGGCCCGTCCGTATGCACGGCGCGTTCCCGATTGAGGCTGTTCAAGCGCTTGCCGACCGCTTCGGCAAATAATCCGGCAAACGCGGGCAGATCGGCCAGGCGCAAGCTCAGCCCGGCCGCCATGGCGTGGCCGCCGAACTTCTGCAGTAACGCCGGATGAGCGGCCGCGATATCGCTCAACACGTCGCGTATATGAACGCCCTGAATAGAACGTGCCGAGCCTTTAAGGTCGCCGCCTTCACTCGGAGCGAAGGCGATCACCGGCCGGTGCAGACGGTCTTTGATGCGCGAGGCCAGAATGCCGATCACGCCCTGATGCCAGGATTCATCGAAGAGGCAAAGGCCAGCGACTTCATTGGCCTGGTCCAGCAGACTCATTCGATCGAGAAAAGCCAGCGCATCCAGTTTCATGCGCTCCTCGATTTCGCGCCGGTCGCGATTCAGCGTGTCCAGCCGGACTGCCATTGCCCTGGCCTGCTCCGCGCTGGTTGCCAGAAGGCATTCGATCCCCAGCGACATATCCTCCAGTCGTCCGGCGGCGTTCAGGCGAGGCGCCAAGGCAAAGCTGAGATCGGCCGCCGACAGGTTTTTGTGATCCCGGCCCGAAACTTCTATCAGGGACAACACACCGGGATGCGCTTGTCCGCCGCGGATGCGCTGCAGGCCCTGGTGTACCAGGATGCGGTTGGCGTGATCGAGCGGCACCACGTCGGCGACCGTGCCGAGCGCGACATAATCCAGTAAGCGCGCGAGATTGGGCGCTTCGCGTTGAGCAAAACGGCCGATCTCGCGCAGACGCGCCCGCAAGGCCATCAGCACATAAAACATGACGCCCACTCCGGCCAGCGCCCTGCTCGGAAATGAATCGCCGGGGAGGTTGGGATTCACGATGGCATCGGCGGCGGGCAAGCTGTCGCCGGGCAGATGATGATCAGTGATCAGGACTTCCATGCCGTGCGCGTGCGCCGCCGCTACGCCTTCGAGACTGGCGATGCCGTTATCGACGGTGATGATGATATGGGGATTTTGCCGGCTGGCGACTTCGACGATTTCCGGCGTCAGGCCGTAGCCATATTCGAAGCGGTTCGGTACCAGGTAAGAGACCCGCTCGAAGCCCAACAGGCGCAAGCCTTCCATACCGACCGCGCAGCTAGTGGCACCGTCGGCGTCGTAATCAGCGAGGATCAGTACGCTGCGCTGCTCGCGAAGGGCGTCCAAGAGACGCTGCACCATGGTCTCCATACCGGTCAAGAGCCAGGGCGATGGTAGCCTCGCCAGTGAGCGATCGAGCTCATCGGCGGACGACAGATCGCGCGCTCGATAGATGCGGCTCAACACGGGATGGAGCTCGGCGAAGTGCTCGTTGTCGGGCTGCGCGGCGGCTCGGCGGATGATTTTCTTTTTGCCGAGGGGATGCGTGAGCATTGCGTAATCTAGCGCTGCCGAGCCGTGGCGTCCATCGCAGCGGCGTTTGCTAGCGCCCTTGGGCGGCTTTCGGCTATCGCCATGCCAGCGAGGATCACAGCGACATCGGGCCTTTCCGCTCCGCTACAGGGCATCGAGAATCGCGGACTTCACCGCTGCCAGCTCGGCTTCGACCGTTACCGGCTTGACTGCGCACTGGCCGATCGCCGTATCCGGGTCTTTCAGGCCATTGCCGGTCAGTGTGCAGACGATCCGGCTGCCTTCCCCGATCCGGCCCGTCTCGATGTCGTGCAATGCTCCGGCGACGGAAGCCGCCGATGCGGGTTCGCAGAAGATGCCTTCTCTTTCGGCCAGGAGTTTTTGCGCGGCGAGTATCTCGCGATCGCTGAAGCAAGCGAACCAGCCGCCCGACTCTTTTTGCGCTCGCCAGGCGTAGTCCCAGGACTGCGGACGGCCGATGCGGATCGCCGTCGCCAGCGTTTCCGGCTCGTCGACCATCTTGCCGCTGATAAAGGGTGCCGCGCCGGCTGCCTGATAGCCCACCATGACGGGGCGTGAGTCGATTACGGCGGCATGCATCGCGCTGCCGGAGGCGTACTCGCTGTAACCCTTCCAATAGGCCGTGATGTTGCCCGCGTTGCCCACCGGAAGGCAATGGTAATCCGGCGCGGCGCCCAGCTCGTCCACGATCTCGAAGGCGGCGGTTTTCTGCCCTTCGATACGGTACGGATTGATGGAATTGACGATGGTGACCGGCGCCTGGTCGCCCAATGCTTTCACCAACTGCATGCCGGCGTCGAAATTGCCCTTGATCTGGATGATCACCGCTCCGTACATCATGGCCTGCGCCAGTTTGCCCAAAGCGATTTTGCCATCCGGAATCAGCACGAGCGCCGTGATGCCGGCGCGTGCGGCATAGGCCGCCGCCGAGGCCGACGTATTGCCGGTGGAGGCGCACAGGATCGCCCGGCTGCCCCCCTCCACCGCCTTGGTTACCGCCATCGTCATGCCGCGATCCTTGAACGAGCCGGTTGGGTTCAATCCTTCGTATTTGACGTAAATCTCTACGTCTTTGCCGACCAGTCTCGGGATGTTGACGAGCCGGATCAGCGGCGTGTTGCCTTCGCCCAGGCTGACGGGCGGCGTATCCTTGCTGACCGGCAGCCGGTCGCGGTAGCGTTCGATGAGGCCTGTGTAGCGTTGCTTGAATGACATGACGTTATGTTCTGACTACGACGCTCTTGGCGCCCTGCTTAATTCGGCCGGTGTGCCCGGCCGTGGATTTTCCGATCAACCCAAGGTTTCCACGCGTATCCGCTTGATCGGCGCGTTGACCGACGCCAGCCGTTCGAGCTCGGCGATGGCAGCGTTCAGCTCCTGTTCGAGCACGCGGTGGGTCAGCATGATGACCGGAATATAACTTTCGCCGGCGAGCGGTTCCTTCTGGATGATGGCCTCGATGCTGATATTGTGATTCGCCAGTATCCGCGTGATGTCCGCCAGCACGCCTGGCTTGTCCTCGGCGGAAAGGCGCAGATAACAGGGCGTCTGAATCCGCTCGATGGACAGCACGGGTATGTCCGAAATCGCTTCCGGCTGGAACGCCAGGTGCGGCACGCGGTTTTCCGGATCGGAAGTCAAGGCGCGTACCACGTCGATGAGGTCCGCCACCACGGCCGAGGCGGTCGGCTCGGCGCCGGCCCCGGCGCCGTAGTATAAGGTCGCGCCCACCGCATCGCCCTTGACCACGATGGCGTTCATCACACCGTCGACGTTGGCGAGCAGGCGGCGCTCGGGAATTAGCGTCGGATGTACGCGGAGCTCGATGCCCTTCGCGGCGCGGCGCGCGATGCCGAGGTGCTTGATACGATAACCGAGCGCTTCGGCGTAGATCACGTCGGCGGGGGTGACGCCGCGGATGCCCTCCGTGTAAACCTTCCGAAACTGCAGCGGAATGCCGAAGGCGATGGCCGCCAGGATGGTGAGCTTGTGCGCGGCGTCGACGCCTTCAACGTCGAAGGTCGGATCGGCTTCGGCATAGCCGCGCGCTTGGGCTTCCTCGAGCACGTCCGCGAAGTCGCGGGCTTTTTCGCGCATTTCGGTGAGGATGAAGTTGCCGGTGCCGTTGATGATGCCCACAAGCCACTCGACCCGGTTGCCGCTCAAACCCTCGCGCAGCGTCTTGATGATCGGAATGCCGCCCGCCACGGCGGCCTCGAAGGCGACCATGACGCCGTGCTGGCTGGCCTTGGCGAAAATCTCGTTGCCGTGCAGGGCGATGAGCATTTTATTGGCGGTGACGACGTGTTTGCCCCGGCTCAGTGCCTGCAGCACCAGCTCCTTGGCCGGCGATTCGCCGCCGATCAGTTCGACGATGATGTCGATGTCGGGATCGTTGACGATGGCGAAAGGATTGGCCGTGAGTTCGATGCCCTCGGTCGAGCAAATGCGGGCGCGGCCCAGCTCGCGTGCCGATGCTTTGGAGATCTGTATTTCCCGCCCTGCCCGGCGGGTGATTTCGCCG
Organism: Methylococcaceae bacterium; assembly: GCA_902812445.1. Classification (GTDB taxonomy): domain Bacteria; phylum Pseudomonadota; class Gammaproteobacteria; order Methylococcales; family Methylococcaceae; genus CADDZF01. Next base: position 4,425 of record CADDZF010000021.1, read on the forward strand.
GCGTTGCGGCGCAACACGTTGACGGTGCCGCCGCCCACCGTACCCAAACCGAGCAGGCCGATTTTTACCGGATTCAATACGCGTCCCCAGAAAGCAGCATACGGGCGATTATATCGCGTTGTCTCGCTTCATCATATTGCGGATGCCGCGAATGGCCTGCCGCGTACGATGCTCGTTCTCGATCAGGCTGAAGCGCACGTGGTCGTCCCCATATTCACCGAACCCGATGCCGGGCGAGACCGCCACTTTGGCCTCGAGCAGCAGTTTCTTGGCGAATTCGAGCGAACCCAGACGGCGATACTGCTGGGGAATCGGCGCCCAGACAAACATCGTCGCCTTGGGCTTGACCACCGGCCAGCCGACGCTGTCAAGCCCCTTGCACAAGACGTCGCGGCGCTGTCGGTACACCTCGCAAATTTCCCTGACGCAGTCCTGCGGGCCTTCCAGAGCCGTGATCGCGGCCACCTGGATCGGCGTGAACATGCCATAGTCGAGATAGGATTTGATGCGCGCCAGGGCAGCCACCAACTGCCGATTACCACACATGAAGCCGACCCGCCAGCCGGGCATGTTGTAGCTTTTCGAGAGCGTGAAGAATTCGACGGCAGTTTCGGTAGCGCCGGGCACCTGCAGCATGGAGGGCGCGACATAGCCGTCGAACACCAGGTCGGCGTAAGCCAGATCGTGCACTACCCAGATCCTGTATTCGTGGGCGATGGCGATGACTTTCTCGAAAAAATCGAGCTCGACGCACTGAGTCGTCGGATTGCCCGGAAAATTCAGGATCAGCATCTTGGGTTTGGGCCAGGACATCTTGATCGCTTTTTCCAGCTCGGCGAAGAAGTCGATGCCCGGCACCAAAGGCACGTGGCGGACGTCGGCGCCCGCCAGCACGATGCCGTAAGGGTGGATCGGGTAGGCCGGGTTGGGAACCAGCACGACATCGCCGGGCCCGACCGTGGCTTGGGCCAGATGGGCCAATCCCTCTTTCGAGCCAATGGTGATGATGGCCTGGGAATCGGGGTCCAGCTCAATGCCATACCTTAGGCGATACCAGCGGCATATCGCCCGGCGCAGCCGGGGTATGCCTCTGGACACCGAATAGCGGTGGGTATCGCAGCGCTGGGCGGCTTCCACCAGTTTATCGACGATGTGGGGAGGCGGCGGACGATCCGGGTTGCCCATGCCGAAATCGATGATATCCTCGCCGCGGGCGCGCTCCTTCGCCTTCAGCTCGTTGACGATGTCAAAAACGTAAGGTGGCAGGCGTTTGATTCGCTGAAACTCTTCCATTCAAGGCTCTTAGCGGAATTTCTTGTGATATAGATGCAAGGCGAGATCGGGCGTACGTTCGGCACGCTGCGGCCGAGTGAGCCGCAAAGAAAAACAAATCAACTTACTGTCGCTGCCGGGAGCTGTCAACCGGAGCGATGCAACCGCCGCGTTGCGAGCGCGTTCGGACCTTCAGCCGCAGCCGCCAACGACGACATTGACGCGCTGGCGTTGGCTGTAAAAGCGGTCTTCCGCCTTGACGATCGCGACCACATCGCCGGTCTCGTTCATTTTTAGCCGCAGCGAGACGAATGCCTGAGTATTTTTCGCCAGCCTGAAGTGGGCAGCGAGGGGAAATGGGTTTTTTTCGACGAATAGCGCGATCTCTTCTGCCACCGGCAGCGTGCTTTGCACCGTTACCGGGATCACGGCGCCGTCTTCCGCCGTATCGGGTGCTGTGATCGTGATCCGATCGCTTTCGATCGGCCGGCGCTCGCCTGTGAACCGGGCGATGGCCAAATCCAGCTTAGCGGCCGGCTGTGGGCCGCCGGCCACAGCTCCCCTGACGATACGCGGCGTCAACATACTCGAGCCCCAGACGAGCCCGCCCGCGGCCAACAACGTCTGTATGAATGTCCTTCTCGATCGAGCCATGATCACACCCGCCAGCGTTATCTAGCTTGCCGTGCTCGAGTCGCCCACAAAAAGGCCTCGCGCCTGCCTCGAAGCGCTGCAGCGCCTCTAGCGGCCTGTTCAGGCATAACCGAGCCGTACTCTCTCCTCGTCAAATCTGCTATCGTAAATCCTGGACCGATAGATTATGACCGAATTGGTCTCCAAGCTTAAAGCAAAAAAAGCGCATCGTCGCAGGACATGTCCAGCATCCGGATCAGATTAAGCTCGCAGCACGATGTCACGACGGTACGCATCCTGATCGCACATCCGATGGAGACGGGCCGGCGCCAGGACGAAGCCAGCGGCCGCCGGGTACCTGCCCATTTCATCAATGAAGTCATCATCCGGCACAACGGCGCCGAAGTCGTAAAATGCACCCTCAGCACCGCCGTGTCCAGGAATCCTTATCTGGTCTTTCGCTTCAAGGGCGGCAAGCCGGGCGATCGCGTGAGCGTCTCCTGGATCGATAATTTGGGCCAATCGGATGTTGCCGAAGCGTATCTCGCATAGCCCTCCACGCGGCGCTCGAGCGACCGCTCGCTGACGCCCCGCCACTCAACGAACAGGCGATAGCCATGACCGAGAAGACCGCGCCAGGCGCGTCCAAGACATCGACCGCGCTAGCATTGATGATATGCCTCTGCGCCACCGATGCTCTCGCCGATGGCGTTTGCCAATCCCGCCAGTTTGCTGCGGCAGCCGGGCTCTATAAACGCAGCCTGGACTGCGAGAGCCGCTACGTCAGGAATACCGAAAATGACCCGTTTGAGAGAAGCATCGCGGCCTGCCTCAAGCGCGCCAGAAACGCGTTTGCCCGCAGCTATGACAAGGCGCTGCGCGAGGCACAGCAAACGGGCGGCGCCTGCGAGCTCGATAGCCAGGCAGCCGAATCGTTTCGGCATTGGAATGACGGGAAGAACGCTCTCGTGGACTTTATCCTGACCGGATGGGAGCCGCGAAACCAAAGGCTGAGTGTGCTCTATTCATCGATGCTGAGCACCTTCTCGCTAGCAGCGAACAAGATTCTGCTCGGCGAAAGCCAACACGCCAAACGGCCGAACCCTGCGAGACTCAAGGCCGTGCACCTCTCGGCGCGCAACGGATTGATCCGTAAGCTTGAAGCATTGCAGCGCAACGCGGCGAGGAAGGGCATCGGCTATGGCGGCCCGGGTTCGAGTGAAGCCGCCGATCAAGTGGACCTCATTCTGGGCACGGTTATCACCGATATCAGCTCGCTCAACCGCTTCGGCCTGAACGGTACGGTTTTTGCCGCCGAAGCGACTTTTACGGACAGCGATGTCAATGACTCCGAAACAACGCCCATTCCCAATAATGATCCGAGCAGCGCGCAACTTATCCCGGTACCGTCCAAGGTGGGCGGTTATGTCAATCTGGCATTTAGCGGCTCGCCGGGCCATAGTTACAACGCCGGGGATACCGCTGATTTCTACCGCATCGAGCTGATCGCAGGCCAGGTGATCTCGCTGTTGATCGGCGAAAATCCCCACCTCGCGGACCTCGACGTCCGGCTTTTCGATGCCAACGGCGCTTTTATCGACGAGACATTCGGAAGCGGCAATCTCGAGCGGCTGACCGCCCCCGCCGACGGAACCTTTTATGTCCAGGTTTATCCGTATGCCGGCGCCTCGAGCTACGTACTGACGGTCGGTCAGCCCAGCAGCCCCGCCGCCACGGGCGCAATGCTGCAAAAGGAAGAGTTCGTTCCTGGCGAAGTCATCGTCAGGCTAAAACCGTCGAGTCCGCCCGCCTCTGTCCAAGGCACGGGCACGGCGAGCCGCATGGCCGCCACACTGGGCTTGGCGCTGCGCGGCGGCGCTGCGGAGCGCGAAATGCTGCTGGGGCTCGGCGCTGCCTCGCAGCGCCAGCAGATGTTCACTACGCTCGGCATCGACTACAGCCAGCTCGCTCCAGCGAACGTCCAAACCCTATCCGCCGATGAACAGTTGCGGCGCGATACGATCCACGCGGCCAAGGCGCTCAGGCTGCACAAAGACGTCGCGAGCGCCGATCTTAACTATCTACGCCACCCGCTGGCTATGCCCAACGACCCCTTGTATCCCTTGCAGTGGCACTATTCCCTGATCGATCTGCCGCGGGCATGGGACCTCACGACCGGGGACAGCAACCTCACGATAGCCGTCATCGATACCGGCGTTTTGTTACAACATCCCGATTTGAGCGGCCAGCTCATTGCCGGCTATGACTTCATTTCAGACCCCAGAAGCGCAGGCGATGGCAATGGCCTCGATGCCGACGCCAATGACCCCGGCGATGGCGGCATCGCCGGCAGCGACTCGTTCCACGGTACGCACGTCGCGGGCACTATCGCGGCCAATTCCAACAATGGCGTGGGCGTGGCCGGCATTGCCTGGCACTCGAGAATTATGCCGCTACGCGCCCTCGGCGTCGGCGGCGGTACGGATTACGACATCATCCAGGCCATCCGCTATGCGGCAGGCCTGCCCAATGATTCGCATACCCTGCCGGCCAAAGCAGCCGACATTATCAACATGAGCTTCGGCGGCGAGGGTTTCAACTTCGCCGCGCAGCAAGCGGTGAGCGACGCGCGTAGTCAAGGTGTGATAATCGTCGCGGCGGCGGGAAATTCAGCGACCAATCTTCCGTCCTACCCAGCCGCCTATGATGGCGTGATCTCGGTCAGCGCGGTCGATTTCAACAGCGACCAGGCGCCCTACTCCGACTTCGGCAGCACGATAGACATCGCCGCGCCGGGCGGTGACACGTCGCGGGACAGTAATGGAGACGGCTATGGCGATGGCGTGCTGAGTACTCTAGCGACGGCCTCGGGCGGCGAGGTGGAGTTCGATTATCGGTTTTACCAGGGCACGTCGATGGCTGCTCCGCACGTCGCCGGAGTTGCCGCCCTGATGAAGTCCGTGGACCCCGGCTTGACACCCGACGGGTTCGATGATCTTCTGGCGAGCGGCGCGCTCACTCTCGATCTGGGAGTCGCCGGACGCGACGACAATTTTGGTTACGGCCTGATCGATGCCTGGGCAGCGGTCGCAGCCGCTCAGGCGGTGAATGGCGGCGGTACCGGCACGGCAAATCCCATACTGCGCGCTTCACCGAGCGCCATCAATTTCGGCGTCAGTCTGAGCCACCTCACCCTCGAGATGCGCAATGCCGGAGGCGGCGCGCTCTCCGTTACACCGCCGAGCGATAACGCCGCCTGGCTGACCGTCACGCCCCTTAGCATTGACCCTTCGGGCCTCGGCGTCTATCAGGTGAGCGCCGATCGTTCGGCGCTGACGGCAGGCACCTACAGCGCCACGATCATCGTCGAATCGAGCGCCAACAGCTTCAAGATACCCGTCGTGCTCAATGTCGGCGGCAGTTCGGCGGCGAACACCGGGCTTCAGCATATCCTCCTGCTCGATCCCAAGACCTTGATCGCCCAGCAAGCGCTCAGTGTGAATCCCGCGACCGGACTGTACGGCTATTCGCTGAGCAAGATCCCCGCCGGCGAATACCTTATCGTGAGCGGCAAGGACCTCGATAACGACGGCTTTCTATGCAACGGTGGCGAGGCGTGTGGCGGCTATCCGACGATAGAAAGCCTCGAGCCGGTGACCTTGACCCGCGACATTTCAAGCGTGGATTTCACCACCGGCTTTTTGCAATCGATCAGCGTCCAGGCCAGCGCGGCGACGAAGGCGGATTCCCGCATCCCCGCGCGTGGCTTGCGCCGTCTGCGCTATCGCAATTAGCCCTGGCTCACAATTCCCGGGTCGCATTGAAGCGGATATCCGGCCAGCGTTCCTCGGTCAGTTGTAGATTGACGCGGCCGGGAGCGAGATAGACGAGATGGCCGTTGCCGTCTTCCGCCAGATGGTCATAGGCTTTCTTCCTGAATTCCTCCAGCCGCTTCGGATCGTCGCAAGCGATCCAGCGAGCGGTCGCCACCGGCACGTTGTCGTAGATGCAGTCGACGTTGTACTCGGATTTCAGGCGAAACGCGGTCACGTCGAACTGCAGTACGCCGACGGCGCCCAGGATTAGATCGTTGTTTTTTAACGGCCTGAAAAGTTGTGTCGCGCCTTCCTCGGCCAGTTGCTGCAAGCCTTTCTGCAGCGCCTTGGCGCGCAAGGGATCCTTCAGTACGACCCGGCGGAACAGCTCCGGAGCGAAGTAGGGTATGCCTTCATATTTGAGCGCTGCGCCTTCGGAAAACGTGTCGCCCACCTGAATCGTGCCGTGGTTGTGCAGGCCGATAATATCACCCGGATAGGCTTCCTCGATGTTCTGGCGGCTGTCCGCCTGGAACGTGATGGCGTTGGCGATCTGTACCTGCTTGCCGATGCGCACCTGATACAGGCGCATGCCCTTGATATATTTGCCGGAGCAGATGCGCAGAAAGGCGATGCGGTCGCGGTGCGCGGGGTCCATGTTGGCCTGGATCTTGAAAACGAAGCCGGTGAATTTTTCCTCATCCGGCGCGACCTCCCGCTCGCGCGCCCGCCGCGGCTGTGGACTCGGCGCACATTCGGCAAAGGCATCCAGCAGTTCCAGCACGCCGAAGTTATTGATCGCCGAGCCGAAGAAGACCGGTGTCTGCTTGCCTGCCCGATAGGCGTCCACAGCGAACGGGTGGCTGGCGCCCTGCACCAGCTCTATTTGCTGGCGCAATTCCTCCGCCTGATCGCCCAGCACGGTGTCCAGTTTCGGGTTATCCAGGCCCTGGATCACTTCGCCTTTGATGATCTTGCCGCCGTGCGTCGGACTGAACAAGTGGACTGAATTTTCGCGCAGGTGAAAGACGCCCTTGAACCGCTTACCCATGCCAATCGGCCAGGTCAGCGGCGCGCATCGAATCTTCAGCACGCTCTCGATCTCGTCGAGCAGTTCGATTGGCTCGCGTCCTTCGCGGTCCAGCTTGTTGATAAAGGTGAGGATCGGCGTGTCGCGCAGGCGACAGACCTCCATCAGCTTGATGGTGCGTTCCTCGACGCCCTTGGCGCTGTCGATCACCATCAAGGCCGAATCCACCGCCGTCAACGTGCGGTAGGTGTCTTCCGAGAAATCCTCGTGTCCGGGCGTATCTAGCAAATTCAGGATGCAGCCCGTATGCTCGAACTGCATGACCGAAGTCGTCACCGAAATGCCGCGCTGCTTTTCCATTTCCATCCAGTCGGACGTCGCGTGCCGGGCGGCCTTGCGTCCCTTGACCGAGCCGGCGAGCTGGATGGCGCCGCCAAACAGCAGCAGCTTCTCGGTCAGCGTGGTCTTGCCCGCATCCGGATGGGAGATGATGGCAAAGGTGCGCCGGCGTCGTACTTCGTTGAATAGCTCTGACATGATTGAGATAAACAAAACTCAATTATACCGAGTTTACGGTCCGCCGACCTGACGGCGCGGCACCTCCATCCCGGGCGCTGACGGCCGTTTACGGCAAGGGGTTGCCCGGCAATCGCGATTGCGTGTTGGGTCCTTGCGGACGTTACAGCTTGCTTTTGACTTCCTGGTAGATCTGCTCGGTCGAAACGTCCGCCCCTTCGAGAATCCGGTTCAGCTCGCCAACGTACGTGGCGACGAATGCCTCGTCCCTGATCGCGCCGGTATTGACGTAGACGTTCAATGCCGCGCTTTTTAGGGCCGCATAACCGGCCAGAACGGCTACGCCGGCATCACTGACCGCGTTTCGATTGCCCTTCTCAGCGACGACCTTGCTGAGGCTGATGATCTCGGCGCAGGCCCGGGCGCAATCCAGCGGGACTTCCGTCGCGGCTTTGAGGGCGGCCTGAATCGCTTCACTGCGTGCCTGCTGCTCGCGCTCGGTGCCTTTCGGCATGCCGTAGGCGCCCATCACTCGATCGAAGGCCTCGACGTCCGCCCTCACCATATCGCTCAGCCGCCGACGCAAGTCCTCCGAGCGCGTGAGCGCCGTTTTCAGCTCTTGTTCGACCGCCTCGTAATTTCTTCTGCCGATGGTCAGATTGCACACCATGCTCACCAGCGCCGCGCTCATCGCCCCCATGATGGCCGCGGCGCTCCCGCCTCCCGGCGTTGCGGACTTGCTCGCCAGTTCATCCAGAAACGCCTGAATCGATTTGTCTCGGATCATCTAACTTCTCCACCTGCGGCCACGGGCCGGCGATTATAAAACAGTTGCACTGAGAGGCCTAAATATTCCCATTTGCCACTCCGACCGGCATGCGTTAAGTTGATGCCCATGGCAGGGCTGGAAAACGCCCCCCAGCCGGCTCAATGGAGGCTGGAATCGAAGTGTCCGCAGCTTAAACACCCGACGATCGATGCTAACCCGCTGCCGCTAGCACGGACCAAGCGCGGCCGCGGTTGCTTCGATGGGCGGCGGGATTAACGATTTTTTCGATGACAGGTACGAAAATGAAGAAACTGCTATTCCAGTTGGATACCGATGCGCATCCCGCCGCTTTCGACGCGGTGGTCGCTTATGATGGCGGCGCCGATCACGTCATCGGACACGGCGGCGTGACACCAGACAATGTGGGTCCCCTGGTGGAGGGCGCGATTTTCACCCGCGCGCCAAAGGATAAGAAGAACACGGCGCTGTTCATCGGTGGCAGCGACTTGATGGCGGGGCAGGAATTGCTGAAAGCGGTCAAGAAGAAGTTTTTCGCCGATTTTCGGGTCTCGGTCATGCTCGACAGTAACGGGAGCAATACCACGGCGGCCGCGGGTGTCGCCAAATTGGCCCTAAGTCGTGCGCTGCAAGGCAAGAAGGCGGTTGTTCTGGCCGGCACCGGACCGGTCGGCAAGCGCGCGGCGGTGCTGCTGGCGAGAGAGGGCGCCAGGGTGTCGATTACCTCGCGCAGTTTGTCACGCGCGGAACAGGCCTGCCAGGCGATGAAGGAGCGCTTTGGGGTTGAGCTGACGCCCATCGAGGCCGTCGACAACGAGGCCCGCGGCGCGGCCATCCGGGACGCCCATATCGTTTTCGCCACCGGCGCGGCTGCCGTCAAGCTGCTGGAATCCCGTCACTGGCGGAACAATCGGACGCTTGAAATGATGGCTGATGCCAATGCAACACCGCCTTTGGGGATTGACGGCGCCGATATGATGGACCGCGGTGCCGAGCGCGATGGCAAGATCGTCTGGGGCGCGATTGGCTTCGGCACGCTGAAGCTGGCTCTGCACCGCGCCTGCATCGCCAAGCTGTTTGAAAGCAACGATGTAATCCTGGACGCCGAGGAAATCTTCGCCATCGCCAAAACGATGGTGTGAGCTGGCGAATTTCGGCTTACCCGCGAGACGACCATCCAGCACCGAGCTCTCCGGCTCAGCGACAGCGGAGAGCCAGGGCATAAAAAGCTCAAGGGCTTTCGACGCCTTGAATTTCCGACTGCAAGACTCCACATTATTCAGCGTCTCCGGACAATGCCGTCCGGTTATTTAGATCGCTGGAGAATTCGCCATGTCCTCATATCCCGCGTTACGCCTGGTTCTCGACGAGACGGCCGAGCGCCAGGACGTCTACCCGCCCATTCCGGCGGCGGACGATGAACTTTTGGATGCCTATTCCAGGGCCGTCGTCGGCGCTTCCGAGCGGGTCAATCCTTCCGTCGTGTATATCGAGGTCGACGGCCGCAGTCCGCAACGCGATGCAAAGCACACGCGCGGCAGCGGCTCAGGCTTCGTATTTACCCCGGACGGGTTCATCCTCACTAACAGCCATGTGGTTGGCGGCGCGAAACAGATCGAGGTCACCTTGGCGGATGGACGTACCTGCTCGGCGCACCTGATCGGTGACGACCCGGCTACCGATCTTGCCGTGATTCAAATCCACGCGCCCCAACTGGTGGCCGCAAAACTGGGCGAGTCGCACCGGCTGCGGGTCGGTCAACTGGTCATCGCCATCGGCAATCCGTATGGCTTTCAGTGCACGGTGACGACCGGCGTCGTCAGCGCGCTAGGAAGGTCGCTGCGCTCGGTCGCAGGACGTCTGATCCACGGCGTGATTCAGACCGATGCGGCACTCAACCCCGGTAATTCCGGCGGACCGCTGGTCAATTCGAGAGGCGAAGTCATCGGCGTGAACACCGCCATCATCCTGCCTGCGCAGGGTCTTTGCTTCGCCACCGCGATCGACACCGCAAAGTTCGTGGTCACTCAATTGCTCACGAGCGGCAAGGTCAGGCGCGCCTCGCTCGGCGTGGCCGGCATGGACGTCCCGCTGTCGCGCCGTTACGTGCGCTATCACGATCTGCAGGTAGCGAGCGGGGTGCGTATCATGTCCATCGAGCCGGGCAGCCCGGCGAAAATCGCAGATCTTGAAGAGGGTGACGTAATCATCGAATATGACGGCTTTCCGGTCAGGCGCATCGACGATTTACACCAGTTGCTGACCGAGGAGCGGATCGGCAAGCCGGCCCCTTTGACTCTGCTGCGGCGCACGGAGAAGCTCACCGTCGAGGTAATCGCAAACGAGCTCGTCGGCTGACCAGGAGATGGCGAGAGTTCCGGCTGCTGTCGATGCGAGGTCTTGCCGAGCAGGCGAAGTGCGCTCCGTTCAGGCAGCAAGCGGATGAGGCTGTTTCTCGCTGCGCCAGCGAGGGGAACTTTGGCGCGAGAAGAGGGCTCCAAAACTCTCGAGGGTCTGGCATGATGCCGACTTATCGTTCAACTCATGTTCAAGCAAGCAGGTGCCACGATGAAACGCAAATCAATGGCTAAAGATAAAGCAGACAATCCGGTCCCCGATAAAGCGGTCCTTGAAACGGCAGCGGAAGATGCTTCCGCGGAAACACCGTCAACTGACAAGGCCCAGTCGGTCGTTCATGAGGATGAAAAGAAACCCGCGGCGGCTGTCGCCGAGAAGGAACCGGCGGAAAGCCCCGAAGGTTTTGGCGAGGCGCTATCCGCCGCTCAGGTAGCGGCGTGCGCCGAGAGCGCGGTCGAAAGCCCTCGTACGTCCGATAAAGGCGTGATCGAAAGCGCTACGGAAGGCGTCAGTCAAGGCGCGGCGGCCGCCCAGGCAGCCGCCTCCGATTTTATACCCGGTGCAGCAGGGCTGGTTTCCAAGGCCATTTACAACGCTGCTTATTATCTGTCCTATGGCGTCGTATACGGTTCTCTGGCCGCCGCCTCCTGGCTGCCTGCCAATAACCGGCTAACTGAGGGGGTGCGGGATGGCACGGAGGCTGCCAAGCAAGCATTTCATGAGCAGTCCTCGACCGATACCCCGCAGCATGCCGATGTCAAGGATACTGATGCCGCGGTGACGGCCTGAGCCCGGCGGAGCGTTGACGGCAAGGGCCGGGTTCACCGGTCCTTGCCCGAATATCCAGCGAACCCCTTAGCGCCAACTCGGTTCTTGAGGCGTACGGATCATCTGTTCGCCGCGAGGCGAGCTTATTGACTCGGCCCTTGAATAGGCCGGCTTTTTAATAAGGGGGCAGGAGTCCAAAGCGCGGCGCCAAGCCGGTTGAACCAAGGCCGGGCGTGTACCGGCCTTAGCGACGGCCCGAACTACCACGAGGGGTTTTTGGGCCGGAATAATAATCCCTCCGAGCGCCACACGGCAGTTTTTCGACCTTTGCTGCCGCATCGATCTGGCCGCGCCGCCGGCGCGGCCCACGCCTCAACCTTCTGTCGGAGTGGCCGAAGCCGACAGGCTCGTGCTCGACCTTCATGAAACGGTAACGAAACTCCGTTACCGTCTCATGACGTCATTTAACTCGCATCGCCCCGCGGCCAGTGAGCTTGCACCTGGCCAGGGACGTGAAAGGTCTTCGGCATGAGCACATTACCCCAATCCTTATCCCACGCAGACGAGATGAGCCTGGCCCGCGCCTATAGGTATCTGGAGCGGCCCAGTTTCGCCGCCCGTCTGACCCACCTGCTGGGCACGCCCTTCGAAAGGAGCTTGAAGCTGTTACCCAGGCAATGGCATCAACGTCTGCACCGGTGTGCCGAAGCGGGTATCGGCAAGGCACTGGACGTGGCGATTTACGGTTTACGCCAGAAACGCAGGAGGGGATCGGATGATCGGCGCTATAAAGCCTTGGGCATGGCAACCGGCGCCATCGGGGGATTCTTCGGCACTCTGGCATTATGCGTTGAACTGCCGCTCACGACCACCTTGATGCTCCGCTCGATCGCGGATATCGGTCGCAGCGAGGGGGAGGACCTAGGATCCATGGAGAGCCGCCTGGCCTGTATGGAAGTGTTCGCCTTGGGCGGTCGCAGCAATCTCGATGATGCGGCCGATACGGGCTATTACGGCTTACGCCTGGCGCTGGAACTGCCGGTTGCCAGCGCCAGCGCTTTCATCAGCCGGCATGGAGTAACGGCGCGAGGCGGCGCACCGGCGCTGGTCAATTTAGTGGCCACGGTGGCCGAGCGCTTTGGCGTAGTCTTGTCGGAAAAAACGGCAGCGGAGATTATTCCGGTATTCGGTGCGGCAGGCGGCGCTTTCGTGAATGGTGTATTCATTCAACACTTTCAGGATATGGCTCGCAGCCATTTCACCATTCGCCGACTGGAGCGCAAATATAACCCGACGCTGATCCAGGCGGCCTACGAGCGGTTGAAATCGAAGCAGCAAACTCATTAAGATGTGAGCCACTGCAGTAATGCTCATTCATAGGCCACCTCATGCCGAGTATCGGAGATATTATCAAGAGCGACATCGCCAAGGGTATGGCGCTTGGCGCGGGTGCAGCGCTGGTTGCTCTAGGCGCCCTTCCCAACGTCATGAAATCCACCCGCCCGCTGGCACGCGTTGCCTTGAAATCGGGCCTTTTGTTCTACGAGCGCGGCCGTGAGGTCGTCGCCGAGGCGCAGGAGACTTTTGAGGACCTCGTTGCCGAAGTAAAGGCCGAGCTGGCGGAGGAGAGCAAGAAAGCGGCCGCTGCAGCCGCGGAAGCCGAAGTGGGCGAAGCGGCCGTGAGCGAGCCGGAAAACGCCGCGCCGGACGCCGAGATCTAACGGTCCATGCTCGCCGCTTATCTCGTGCACGCCTTGCCGGGACGTGCACGCATCAAAATTCCCGCCAAGCGCGGCAATCAAGCCTATTTTCTCGAACTCGCATCCGAACTAGGACGCTGCGCGGGCGTGGTCTCCGTTCAGGTCAATCCGTGGGCGGCCAGCACCCTGGTCGTCCACGCGGCGAGTGATGTTGAGAGAATCGCGGGTTACGCCCGGGAGCGGCGCCTTTTCGACCTGAAGATGGACAAGGAGGCGCCGCCGCGCTCCTCCATCGGCGAAATCGCAGCATCCCAACTGGACTTTCTGGATCATCTGCTGGCGACGGGCAGTCGAGGCAACTTGGACCTGAGATCGGCCATTTTCCTCCTGTTGATCGGTCTCGCCCTGCGCCAGATTTGGCGCGGACAGATCGTGCAGCCGGCACTTCCTTTACTTTGGGATGCGCTGGAGATCCTGCGGGATCCCGGCAAACACGTGTAAGTTTCACGTTGAGAATGCCGCGCTTTACATAGCGTGAGAAATCTGGCAAAAAACGCGTTTTCCGAGTCCTGGGAGCGGTTGCCGCTCTGGAAACTTCAACGATCCCGAGATCCGACCATGCAAGTGACTCCCTATGACCCGTCGATAGGCTCGCTGAACAATTTCAGAACCCAGGGGCGAGCGGCCATCACGCCGCTGCATGAAGCCGTGCCGGGGCGCCTACGGATCAAGGTTTGGGGCCTTTTCCGCAGCGAATCCCGGAAGACGGAACTGGAAGGAGTGCTCCAGAACTTAGACTGGGTGTATTCGGCCAGGGCCAATGTGCTGACCGGTAATATCCTGATCCAGTTCGACTCACAGGTGGCGGTCGCGCAGCTGGTCGCTGAAATCGAGCGTCTGGCTCGACACGGCAATAGCAGGCCAGCCAGCGGAATAAAGGCGCGGTCGGTTGCCGCGCGGAGACCTCAGTCGAGACGCCAGTTGCGGCCGCCCGCTGAAACCACTTCGGCGGCCGCGCAGCCACAGGCGGCTTGGCATGCCCTCAGCCGCGAGGCAGCGGTGCAGTCACTCGATAGCTCTGCCGATGGACTTCGCGAATCGATTGCGCGAGAGCGCCTCGCTCGCTATGGGCGCAACCGGTTGAGCGCCGCCAAATCGCGCTCCGATCTCACGCTGTTTCTTCAGCAATTCCTCAGCCCTCCGGTCGCCATGCTGGGAATCTCTGCGGCCGTTTCACTACTCACGGGTGGCCTACTGGACGCCGCCGCGATACTGGGGGTGGTCGGCATCAATGCGATCATCGGTTTTGTCACGGAGCGCGAGGCCGAAAAAACCATCAATGCGCTGGGCCAAACGGCGCCGATCAAGACGCGAGTCATGCGAGACGGTCGAGTAACCGATATTCCCCTCGAAGAGATCGTGGTCGGTGATGTCCTGGTGTTGACTCCCGGCTGCCACGTCGCGGCGGATGCGCGCCTGTTATCCAGCAGCCGGCTAACGGCGGACGAATCCGCGCTCACCGGCGAGAGCCTGCCGGCAAGCAAGCGCGCGGACTTCGTCGGTACGGCCGAAACGCCGCTGGCCGACCGCAAGAACATGGTTTATAAGGACACCATCGTGACCGGAGGTAACGGCTTGGCGATGGTCGTAAGTACTGGACGCTTCACCGAAATCGGCGCTATTCAGTCACTGGTGGGGGAGGTGAAAACGCCGGTTACGCCGTTGCAGCGACAGTTAAATGGCATGGGCCTGCAGCTCGCGCTGATCAGCGCCGGTCTCTGTGTCGGGATCTTTGGGATCGGCGTCCTGCGGGGTCAGGGCTGGCTGCAGATGCTGTCGTCTTCTATCTCCCTGGCCGTAGCGGCCGTGCCAGAGGGTCTTCCGGCGGTCGCCACCACCACGCTGGCGCTGGGTATTCGAGAAATGCAGCGGCAGCACGTGCTGATCCGGCAGCTCTCGGCGGTGGAAGGTCTAGGCTCGATTCAGGTCATCTGTCTGGACAAGACCGGAACGTTGACCATGAACCAGATGAAAGTCGTGACCCTACGAACCCATTTGCACGAGCTGACGATCGAGGACGGGCGTTTCCGTGCCGGGCAGGAGATCATCGATCCATCGACGGCAAGCGATGTGCTCAGACTGTTAGAGATTATCAGTCTGTGCAGCGAAGCGAAACTGTCCGGCGAGCCGGGCCGCCATCAAATAGCAGGGTCTCCCACGGAAAGCGCCCTGATCGAGATCGCGCTCGCGGCAGGCTTGGACATCAACGACCTGCGTCACGACCGTCCGCTGGTGAAAACGGTGCACCGGGCAGAAAACCGCCCTTACATGATTACCGCTCATCAGAACGGCGACCGCCTGCTGCTGGCGGCCAAAGGCAGTCCGGCGGACGTGCTCAAGATGTGCCGCTGGCAGCAGGTCAATGGCGAGCGGGAAGAGCTGGACGATGCCAAACGCGCCGCGATTCTCGATTATAACGATGAGCTGGCTCGAAATGCTCTCCGGGTGCTGGGTGTCGCCTACGGTCACGCCGATGAGGCGAAGGCCACCGTTCCGAACGATCTGGTATGGCTCGGACTGGTCGGTATGGAGGACGTCATGCGGCCGGGCATGGCGGAGCTGATGAGCCAATTCCATCAAGCCGGCGTTGAAACGGTCATGATCACTGGCGATCAGAGTGCCACCGCTTACTCGGTAGCGAAACGGCTCGGACTGAGCAATCACAAACCCTTGGAGATCATAGATTCGGCGAGTCTGGACAAGCTCGACCCGCAGCTCCTGCAGAGCATCGCCAAGAATACCAGCGTTTTCGCTCGCGTAAGCCCCGCGCACAAGCTCAAGATCGTGCAGGCGCTGCAGGGCTCCGGCTATGTGGTCGCGATGACGGGTGACGGCATAAACGATGGTCCGGCCCTCAAGGCAGCCGACGTGGGCGTAGCCATGGGCGATCAGGGCACCGACGTCGCCCGTTCGGCCGCAGACGTCGTGCTCGAAGACGACAATCTGCATACCATGATCACGGCCGTGGCCCAGGGACGCACCATCTATGGCAATATTCGCAAGAGCCTGCGATTTCTGCTGTCGAGCAACCTGAGCGAAATCGAAGTCATGGTGATCGGCACCGCGTGGGGCATGGGCGAAGTCCTCAATCCCATGCAACTGCTGTGGATTAATCTATTGACCGACATTTTCCCGGCCCTCGCCTTGGCGCTGGAGCCGCCCGAACGCGATGTGCTCGAGCAGCAACCGCGCGACCCCGAGCGGCCGATCATTGACCGGAAGGATTTTGTAAGGCTATTCCGTGAGTCGCTTGCCCTCACCGGCGGCGCCATGGGGGTATTCGCCTACAGCTTGCGACGTTACGGCCTCGGGCCCAAGGCCGGCACCAACGCTTTCATGGCCCTGACGATAGGCCAGCTGTTGCACGCTGTGGTCTGCCGATCGGAACAGACCACCGTTTTCAACAGCGAGCGGCCGGGCAATCCCTACCTGAACAAGGCGATCGCCGGCTCGTTGACGGTGCAGATGCTGGCGGCTTTCGTTCCTCAACTGCGCCAGATTCTTCGGCTTGCACCGATCAACGCGGCAGACGCCCTTGCCATTGCCGTCGGCGCCATTGGGCCGATGGTGGTGAATGAAAAGCTCAAGGAACGTCAACATCGCGGGGAGTAAACCGAGTCATGAAAAAACGTTTCTTTTTTGCCTCCGAGTCGTTTACCGAAGGGCATCCGGATCGGCTGTGCGACACCATCAGTGATGCCCTGGTTGACGAGTACCTGAAGCAAGACCCCTACGCCCGCATCATCACCGAATGCGCGATCTCCAAGGGCGTGGTTTTCGTCGCGGCGCGCTTCGCCTCCAACGCGACGGTGGATATTCCGGACATCGCACGCTCGGTCATCACCGGAGTCGGCTATCGGGAGGACGATTTCAACGCCGCGGACTGTACGGTCGTGACCAGCCTCATTACCATGCCCAGCGAACAGCGCAATTCAACCGATGAAAGCGAGCTTGCGGACGAAGACATCGAAGCCATGACGGCGCGCAATCAGATCACGCTGTTCGGGTTCGCGTGTACGCAAACACCGGAGCTGATGCCCCTGCCCATCACCCTGGCCGACCGGCTGGCCAAGGAATTAAGCGCGGCACGGCGCAATGGACAAATGCCGTATCTTTCACCGGATTGTACGACCCAGATCGGTGTCGAGTTCGATCAGGGCCGGCCGGTCCGCATCGACAATATCACCGTGATCGCCGGGCTGCAGGGACCGCGTGCAGTGGATGCGATGCAGATTCGCAAGGATCTTGAACAGCGCGTGCTGATATCGATGTTCGCCGAGGACTCGGTGAAGCCGAATAAACGCACCGAGATTTTCGTGAATCCACGAGGAGTCTTTCCGAAGAGCGGACCGGCTTCCCATTCGGGCATGACCGGCCGCAAGACCGCCAGCGAAACGTATGGCGGCTTCGCTCGGCACAGCGGATCGGCCTTGAGCGGCAAGGATCCCTCGCGCATCGATCGGGTCGGCGCCTACGCCGCCCGCTATGCCGCCAAAAACGTGGTGGCGGCCGGCCTCGCGGAGGAATGCGAGGTACAGCTGAGTTATGCGCTAGGCCATGCGCAACCGGTAAGCATACAGGTACAGACCTTTGGAACCGGGCGCGTCTCGGAGGACGATATTCAGGAGCGGCTGAAGGAGCACTTTGATTTTCGCCTGGGCGCGATCATCAGGGATTTCCAGTTACGCCACCTGCCGACCCGTTACAAGCACGGTTTCTACCGCCAGCTCGCGGCCCACGGCCATATGGGACGATCGATCATCGACCTGCCCTGGGAAAAGACCGACAAGGTGGCGCTGCTGCGCTGATCAGGATGGGTGCCGAGGGTTGCGCCGTACCCCCACAGTTTGGGGGTCTCGCTAAAGGCCTTTGCAATTGGCGTAATAGGTCACCGTCGCAGGCCAGTCGGAGAATATGCCGCGGATGCCGACGTCCTGCGCCAGTACGTCGAGTACGTTCAGCATGTCGCCCGGGTTATTGATGACCGGATGCACGGTCTGATAGTACCAGCCACCGCCATCATGTAGCAGGCCGGAGCGCTCGAGCGTCCAGGTGATGATGGCGAGGCCGGCGGTCTTGGCATCCTTGGCGTACTGGGAGGGCACCATCTTGCTTCCCTCGAGAGCCAGTAGCGCCCACATCGGCGGCGCGATGATGTTCACGCCCCGGGCGTGCAGCGATCGCAGTTCGGCCAACGTGGGCGGCAGATCGTTGGCCGGGCTGGTGTCGGTAGGGTCGATGTCGTCCAGATAAACCGCCTGCTCCCCAAAGGCGGGCTCATGTTGCACCCAGTACAGCACGTCATCGACGCTGAAGGACTGGGGAAACACTTTTCGTGGCGAGACGCCGGCGGCTTTGTACTCATCGATCATTTTCTGCGCGAAGGCTTCCTGAGTAAAGCCAGCGAACGGCATGGCCACTTGGGGAATCTTGAGCTCGGGCGTCATCTTGACGCCGAGTATCTTGAACAGCTCGATGCTTTCCTTGTGACTGAGCAGCGTGCCGCTCGAGGGCCCGGCGTAGAGATCGGTGCGCCAGCTCGGCGTTGCGTTCATATAGGTCTCGAGCGTGGAGGCTTTCGGATTGGCGGCGTCCATCTTGCCCCGGAGAGTTTTGAACTCGGCGAGCGTGATGTCGCTGGCGCAGCATTTTACGTTGGCGAAAGGCGTCTGGCTGCTGTAATCGGGAGGCACCGAGCACTTTTCAGCCAGTGGAGTGGCCAGGATGTTGGTGGTGGTGTGCAGGTCGCACTGATCGTGGCGGCACACCAGTTCCTTATCCTTGGTGAAAGTCACGTCGCATTCGATGATGCCGGCGCCCATGCGCGCGCCAGCCTCGTATGACTCCTGGGTGTGCTCGGGAAACTGCAGGGCCGCGCCGCGGTGGCCGATGGAGAAGTCCGTTCGCTTGAAGCGGCCCGGAGAGCACTGCGAGAGCCTGGTCTTGAGCTCGCCCGAATCCATGTCATGGACCAGAAAAAAGGGGCGCGGGCCGAGCTGCACGCTCTGCCGCTGCCTTTCCTGTTGAGGTCCGAACGTCCCGGATTCCGGGGCGGACTTTGCCAGCACGAGATCGGCCAATGCCACCATGAGGGCTGTGAGAATAAATAGGATTAGCGGCTTATGCATGGACAACTCCCCCCGTTGATCTTGAGTCTTCGGAAATGATGCAGGACCCTGTTTCATAGGGCAGACACTACGGCATATTTATTGCCAATCGGTTACAGAGCGATGTCAATCCTGCGACAAGGCGAAAACGGGGTCGCGCGGTTTCCAGGCACTTCGGAATCCAGCCGGAGTGCGTCGCCAGATCGAGCGGCGATTCTGGAGCTTATTAACCCGGCCCTTAAATAGGCCGGATTAATCCGGGTCAGGGAGCCGAAAGCGCGGCGCCCAGCCGGTGAGCCAACGCTGGGCGTGTACCGGCCTCGGCGATGGCCCGAAATACCAGGAGGGTATTTTCGGGCCGGAATAATAACTGGTACCGATCAGGTGCGCGCGCCGTCGAAAGTTCAGCAAAATCATGGCGATTTGATCGAACTGTTAGAGGCCGTTGTGCGCGTGCAGGTGACCGGCGCACGTTCAAATACCTAACTGTTCAATGTAATTCCATGCATTTTGCCGTTGATCATTCCTTCCCTTTCACTTAACCTTGCCATCGCACTGAGCGGGACTGTTCGATCTGTCAGGATTTTTTACAAGCTTGGCAGCGAGAGATCTTGAGGGATCGGCCATAAGGTTATCTTTTTGTTTTAACTGTAGTTAATTTGTTTGGTATACGTCCTGCATAGAATAATGGCGAAGAGCGCTTGCTAGTTTGATTACCTATCGAGCGATCTAAATAAAATAACTTTCACTTAATAAGGAAATCAGCCATGGTAAAGAAAACAGTTTTAGCTGCCAGTGTGGCAGTTGCGCTTAGCACGACGGGGCCCGTGCAGGCCGACATTATCGATCTATTTTCCCTAGACCAAGCTCCGATCGCCTTACAGGACGTCGGCGGTCCAGTCTTTAGCCAAGCAGGCCCGGACGCTTCGATTATTGGCGGGTATCGCGATATGGGGCTTAGGATAGTTTCAGATACCGGTTCGCAGGTCGCTCGATCCGTCGTTGAAGTCTTTGGAGGCAGGTTCACGTTTTCGGCGGATAACGGCATCGGCGCCGAGGCTCAGTTACAATGGGACGGAAATGATTTGGCAACAGTAGGAAGCGTCAATCCCACCGGCTTGGGCGGTGTCGATCTGCTCGGAGCCGGTGCTGACAGCTTCATCCTGTCGGTGCTGACCGCAGATTTGGGCTTTCCATTCAGCATCACCGTCACCGATTTAATTGGTGGTGCTAACACGATAACGCTTGCTTCTGCTGGACCGGGTACGTTTGGCATTCCTTTCGCCAGTTTCCCTCTCGTCGACTTCTCCCAGGTGGGCTCGATTTCGAGCATTATCAATGTCAATGGAGCGACTATAGCGCTCGATTTATCGATCGATTCGATCGTAACCAACCAGGTACCGGAACCGGCGACGCTATCGCTACTCGGCCTGGGCCTGCTGGGTATCGGGGTTGCCAGCCGGAGACGAAAGCTCGCATAAGTTAACGCCGCGAAGGCGGCATAGTGCGAAGAAATGCAAAAGGGGAACGATGGGGTTCCCCTTTTTTTATCTTATCTCAACGTGTCCAGAACAGCCCGGACCTTCACACGGCCAGCGGACAAATACCGATGAGTGGCAGCGCAGTTGAACGCCTTATGCGGTACCTGTAAATTGCTTCAGGGCGAGCCGATCGCGGCCAATCAGATACTCGCAGTCAAAAGGCGAACGCAAACGGAGAGAACCATGACAGAAACCGATTACCTGAGGTACTTGCGCATCGCCCTACGGGTAGTGGGGTTGATCTTTCTCGTCGGCATCTACCCGCTCACGATCGTTTGGCCATCCGGCTGGTCGTGGCACACGGGCCAGTCCGAATACCTGCAGATGATTCTGGGAATCTACGCAACCTTAGGCGTGTTCCTGATCATCGCTTCCAAGAACCCATCCGCACACCGCAGTCTCATCTGGTTCACGATTTTATCCAGCGCGGTGCATGGCGCGATCATGGCGGTGCAGTCGCTCGTATACCCGCAGTACATCGGGCATCTCTGGGGCGATGTGTTGGCGTTGTTCGTCGTGGCGGCCACCCTTGCGTTTCTGATGACAGGCGCACAGCGAGCAGAGCGGTTGTGAGCGGGATCTGGCGAAGAACTAGTGGTCTCCGGCTGCAATAAATTGACCGAACGCTCGGCTTCCTTCCCCGGTCTGGATGGTCTTAACGACTTGCATGCTCTCCGCATCAATGACCGACACGTTGTTGGTGAACCAATTGGCTACGTAGACGTGCCGATCGTCAGGATGAGTCGATATGCCTTCCGGATATTCGCCGACGTCGATGTTGGTGATGAGCTTGAAATTCTCCGCATCGATAATGGAGACGGTACTGTCGTACTGATTAGTCACCAGTAACCGTTTAGCCCCGCGCGCGAGCGCTAGCGCATAGGGTCGTTCGCCGACCGGAATTGTTTGCAGCAACGTCATGGTGCCGGTATCGAGAACTGAAACGTCATTGCTTTCCACATTGGCCGAGTAAAGTCGATCGCCCTGCGTGTTCAAGACGAGGCCAAAGGGATGCTTGCCCACCTTTGCCGTCGCGATGACCTCGAGCTTACCCGCATCGATTTTCGAAACCGAGCTATCGTCGCGGTTTGCCACATAAACCAGTGCGCCATCTCGGCTGACAATGACTCCTGCCGGTGACTGCCCGACGGGAATCTGCTTGATGACTTTGAAGTCTTCCAGCCCCAGCACGGACACATAATGCCCATACCAATCAGCGATATATGCTCTGCGTCCGGCGGGATCCAGCGCGATGCCGACCGGCCCTTCGCCCATGGGTAATCTATTGACCACGGCCTGGCTAAGGCCATCGATAATGGAAATATCTTTACTGCCTGGATTGGAGACGCATATTTTTGAACCGTTCTTACTAACGGCGACGCCCGCAGGCTGATGACCGACTTTTATGGTTTTGACTAAATTAGCGCTAGCGGTATCGATGATTGAAACGCTATCTTCGCCCTGATTAGTGATGTACGCGAAAGGATTGGCTCGGGCGATATGCCCGAACGTACCCAGAACGATGACTGCAAGCGCAGATACTTTTAAGACAAATCGTGGGAAACCATTCATGCCGAGCTACCTTTTTGCCTCGACCATGGATTTGAGATTCGCCAATCCCTCCTTATAGATCGTCGTCACGGCCTTGATGGCCGCTTCCTCATTCAGCTCCGGCGGGGGATTGTTGTTCGGATAGCCGCGATAGAATGCACCGTTCCATTCCACTTTTGTACCGCCGGCCTGATTGGGCAGAACCGAGATCGTCGCCGAATAATTACTGACCGGCAGCACTTTGACATCCACTTCGGTGATCCTGTATTGATAGGTCATCTTGGCCGCATCGTATTTCTTCAGTTCTTCCTTGATGGTGCCGCCCTCTTTCAAGGTCAGCACACGCGTTGCTCCTTTCTGGTTGTCGCCTTCCGCCGCCGTATTGGCGATCACGGGCACCCAGTTAAAGTTACCGAAATCCTTGATGTGCTCCCACACCACTTCGGGCTTGGCGTCAATATCGATCGATTCGGTCACTTTTTGGCGAGATGGGCCGTGTGCGTTGGCAAGGCCCGTCCACGCAAACGCCAGGACCGCAAAAACGAATAGGGTTTTTTTCATTACTCCTCCAGAGGGTTTTTGGTGTTGCGTTACAAAGCTTCGAAAGGCTCGTGAATACGTCGATGCCTCGATCAGCTGATTATTTCACGCCCGTAGTCGGCTAAATCAGCCAGGATGGCTCGCTTGCCTTGCGGGGCGTCCTTCAGCGCGTCAAGCTGCTGCCAATATTCATCCAGCGTGATGCTTCCCCCGCAACCCGGAACGGTCATTCGCCTGATGCGATACGCGTCCCACGAGCGCTTTTCGTCAACACTCAGCGATGCTGAATAATTCCGGGCGCGATAGCGAAACAGCATCTCTGGGAGTCGGGCATCGTCGAATTGCGGCCGTATCCGGCTGAGCTCGCTAACCGGGACATTGCGGATGCGCTCCATCTTGAGCCGATCGGCGTGACTGAAAAAACCACCGCTGTACAGCATGAGATCGACGTCCTGTTCAAGCTCGAAGACGTTGGCAGAGAAAACCCGACCAATCTTTTCCACGAGACCTGCCGAGTTCCTTATCCTTGCAAGGTGCGCATAACACGCCGATAAATCGATGTCCAGCCGTTCCGTATCTTGCCGTCGTAAAGCCTTCAGTGGCACGACGATCGGGCATTTATTCAGATGAATCGTCTTCAGCGGAATTCTTTCGGCATGGCACGGCAGATCGGCCACCGCGGTAAATACTCTTTGATGGATTTCCGAAGAGCTGAGTTCCAGTAATGGAGCCGGATCGACCTGCAAGCTATAGACAATGATACCGTTCTTGTTGCGGGGATGCGGCGCTAAAGGCACCACGACAGCAAGACAGTGTTGCTCTGCGGAATATTTTTCCGAGATATGCAGCACCGGTTCCATCGCGCCCAGGCTGAGCAGCCCAGCCACTTCAGCTTTGCCTCGCTGCCGCAGTACAAAATCGTACAGTCTCGGCTGCCGCTTTTTGATCAACCTGGCCAGCCCGATCGAGGCATACACGTCGGCCAGAGCATCATGAGCGGCTGCGTGCTCCAGGCCGTTCGCTGCAGTTAAGTGTTCAAGGCGAAAACTCGGCTTTCCTTCCGCATTGGCGGGCCACTCGATGCCGTCGGGCCGCAATGCGCGAGTCAGCCGTGCCATATCGATGATATCCCAGCGAGAATTGCCATTTTGCCATTCTCGCGCGTACGGATCGAAGAAGTTGCGGTATAACAGATGGCGGGTTAGCTCATCGTCGAAACGGATCGTGTTATAACCGACCGTACACGTGCCGGGACGCGCGAACTCGTCATGGATTTTCCTGCTGAATTCGGCTTCCGCAACGCCTTCGGCAAGCGCTTTTTGTGGTGTTATCCCAGTCAGCAGGCAAGCCTCGGGATGCGGCAGCACGTCGTCTGCCGGCCTGCAGTAGAGAACGAGCGGGTCTCCGATGACGTTTAGATCGTTGTCGGTTCGAACGCCTGCGAACTGTGCCGGACGGTCACGCCGTGGATCAGCGCCAAAGGTCTCATAGTCATGCCAATAAAAACTTGGCTCTGCCATAACATGCGCCTGGTAGCTGGTTACCAAACGGTTCACGCCACTCCACTGTGATAGCCTAACGACACCAAATCAATGATGTATTGAAAGAAAAGCCCTCAGTACATCCACCCGGCTAATGACCCCTATGAGTTTTTCATCTTCAACGACCGGAAAATGCCTCATATTGGTCTTGGTGAACATGTCAGCCACTTCCAGGATGCTCGTATCGGCCTCGACGGGCTTGAAATCCCGTGTCATATATTCTGCTACTTTCCCTCCCATGTCTTCATAGTACGTGGAAGACAAGGCAATTCTCAGGCAGTCCATTTCGGAAAATACCCCGACGATTTTACCTGCCTGGTCAACCACTGGAGCCCCGGTTATCTTGTGGTCCAGGAGTTTTCGTATGGCTTCATAGACGTCCATTTTGGGCGTGAAGGTAACCAGGTTGGTCGACATATGCTGTTTGACTGTTATATTCGTCAGCATGATGCATGCTCCTCTTATAGTTTCATACTCCTTTGCCGTATCCATTAGCCGTAAGCTTCCTTGCCATTGCGGTCTCTGGTCAGCCTGAGTTTTTAATTCTTGGTCTCGAGATGGAAAACTTCAGCTCAGTGACTGACCGTTTCAAGGTTACGCTTCTTTTCACATTTCTGTAAACAAGCGCATTCACCGCCATTCACACCACCACAGCTCCCCTTGATACTCGATCGGCCGAACATCACGCCGATTGCCATAAAGGCGATGACGAGCACCATCACGGCAAATGTAATGAAAAATAAGATCAACATACGCTTTTACCCTTCTATGTTTGCACAGGATCGCTATTTCCTCGACATCGCGGTCCGCTTTACCCCATTTAAACGCTGCCCGGATATGTCCCGCCGAGATGGCAATCGATTAATGCCGGTCTAAAGGCGGGCGGCATCCAATGGATCTTCTGGCGTAGCCGAGTGATCGGTTTTTCACGCGGGCTGTGGCTTGCCGGCGCAAACCGCTACCTCAACCGCCAAAGTCATCGAGCAGGATGTTGTTCTTCTCGACACCGATATCTTCCAGCATCTTGATAACCGCGGCATTCATCATCGGCGGGCCGCACAGATAATATTCGCAATCCTCTGGAGCCGGATGATTCTTCAGATAATTCTCATACAAGACTTCGTGAATGAAACCAACGTATCCCGACCAGTCATCTTCGGGTTTGGGATCAGACAATCCAATATACCACTTGAAGTTTTCGTTTTCGGCCTGCAAACGATCAAAATCCTCGACGTAAAACATTTCCCGTCTACTGCGGGCACCGTACCAAAACGTCATCTTGCGATGGGAATGCAGGCGGCGCAGTTGATCAAAAATGTGCGAGCGCATGGGCGCCATGCCTGCTCCGCCGCCGACGAATACCATTTCGTTGTTCGTATCGCGTGCATAAAATTCCCCGAACGGGCCCGCTATGGTGACCGGATCGCCCGGTTTCAGATTGAATATGTAGGAGGACATGATTCCCGGCGGGATTCCCCTCCATACCGGGCGGCGGCGTGGCGATACGCACGTTAAGCATGACGATTCCCTTTTCTTCCGGGTAGTTCGCCATCGAATAGGCG
>CADDZF010000022.1 GCA_902812445.1 Methylococcaceae bacterium
CTTCCACCGCTGGCGGATCAGGCGGCGTCTCGTGGGGGGTGACTTCAGTTTCGAGGTTCGGCATGCTGCTCCAGTGCCCAGGAGACATGTTCCCGCACCAGAGCGGATGGATGATCCCGGCGCTGGCGAAGCGCCTCTATAACGTCTGGCGTCGTTGGCGCGTTGCCGAGAGCGACGGCAAGATTGCGTAGCCAGCTGATATAGCCGATTCGCCGGATCGGTGAACCTTCCATTTTTGTCAAGAAGCTAGGTTCGTCCCAGCTAAAAAGCTCGATCAATTGTGCTGCATTTAAGCTATGGCGCGGTAAGAAATCGTGTTCCGGTGACAGTCGGGCGAAGCGATTCCACGGGCAGATGAGTTGACAATCATCACATCCGTAAACGCGATTGCCGATGGCTGTGCGAAATTCGACGGGAATGGAGCCGCGGAGTTCGATGGTCAAATAGGAGATGCAGCGCCGTGCATCAAGCCGGTAAGGCGCGATAATGGCTTGTGTCGGGCAAATTTGGAGACAGGCCGTGCAGCTGCCACAGGATTCTTTCGCTGGCACGTCGACGGGCAGTGGCAGGTCAGTATAAATTTCACCTAGGAAAAACCAAGAGCCAGCGCGCCGATTGATTAGATTGGTATGCTTGCCGATCCAGCCCAACCCTGCTTTTTCCGCTAGCGCCTTTTCCAATACCGGCGCGCTATCGACAAAAACGCGATAGCCAAAGCCACCTACTTCATCTTCGATGCGCTCGGCTAAAGCGTGTAAGCGGGTTCGCAGTACCTTGTGGTAATCACGGCCGAGCGCATAGCGGGAAAGATAGGCCTTGAAGGGATTGTTCAACTCATCCTGCATCGCTGCTGAACTCTCCGGCAGATAATCCATGCGGACGGAGATGACGCGAAGCGTGCCAGGTAGCAGTTCGCCCGGTCGGCTACGTTTCGAGCCATGTCGTTCCATGTAGGCCATCTCGCCATGAAACCCCTCCTTCAGCCATTGCACTAAGTGATTTTCGGCGGCCGAAAGATTAGTATCCGTGATGCCGACCTGCTGAAAACCCAAATCACATCCCCACTGTTTGATGGCTTCAGCCAGTTTTCCGTAGTCGATGGCGGCTGCGGGATTTGCGAGTGGCGGCAGTGTCTGCACGATAGAATAACCTTTGTAGCGTTGACAGCTTGGGCCAAACTAGTTTACCAGAGTGCCTCTTCATCAGGACGGATTGATCAGCGATAATAATCACGCCATGAATCGCCTGCCACAAGCGCTTTATCGTGCCGCACAGGTGCGCAGCATCGACCGTTTTGTCATTGACACGCTTGGTGTTCCGGGATATGGCTTGATGTGTCGGGCAGGGCAAGCAGCATTCCGTGCGCTGCAAGAAGCTTGGCCTGATGTACGCTCGCTCAGGATCGTCTGCGGCGCAGGCAACAATGCCGGCGATGGCTATATCCTCGCTCTGGCAGCGCAACAGGCGGGCCTCGACATAAGCGTCCATAGCGTCGTTTCGGTGAACCGGTTAAAGGGCGATGCCCTGTTGGCCTGTCAATCGTTTCAGGCGGCGGGCGGCAAACTACTGCCCTATTCCGAAGGCGCGTTGGACGGAGCGGACGTCGTGGTCGATGCCTTGCTGGGTACTGGCCTGGACCGGGAAGTGACGGGTGCATATGCCGAAGTCATCCGCGCGATCAATCGCTTTGAGGGGTGCGTCCTGGCTTTGGATATTCCATCCGGACTGAATGCCGATACCGGCTGCCCGCTGGGTGTTGCGGTGCGCGCCGATAGGACCGTTACCTTTGTGGGTTTGAAGCAGGGCCTGTTTACCGGTCAAGGCCTGGAATATGGTGGCAAGGTCGTTTTCGCAGATCTGGAAGTGCCGGAGACGGCATTTCGCAGCGTTACGCCTTCCGCCATGCTGTTGCAAGGATGGGAATCCGCCCTGCCGGCGCGCTCCCGCGCTGCCCACAAAGGCGACTTCGGCCACGTGCTGGTCGTGGGCGGTGATACGGGATTTACAGGCGCTGCGCGGCTCGCCGCCGAGGCGGCAGCGCGAGTGGGCGCAGGATTGGTGACTATTGCAACTCGGGAAGTGCATGCCGGGATGATGAACCTTGCCCGCCCCGAACTTATGTGCCACGGCGTCGAGTGCGCGGAGGCGCTGAAGGAGCAGATGCAGCGCGCCAGCGTGGTCGCGATTGGTCCGGGCCTTGGGCAATCGCACTGGGCGCATGTTTTACTCGAAGCCGCTTACGAATCGCAATTGCCGTTAATCGTCGATGCCGATGCGCTGAATATTCTGGCGCGAAATCCGGTCAGGCGGGAGAACTGCATATTGACACCGCATCCAGGGGAAGCCGCACGCCTGTTGCAAACCACTAGCGCGAACATCCAGTGCGATCGCTACGCCGCGGTGCAAGCCCTCCAGCACAAATACCGAGGGGTCGTGGTGCTAAAAGGTTCCGGCACCCTCATTCACGGCGACCAGAATGTTCCATGGGTGTGCACTGCCGGTAATCCGGGCATGGCGAGTGGGGGTATGGGAGATGTACTGACCGGCGTCATGGCAGGCTTGGTCGCGCAGAAATTGAACCTGCTGGAAGCGGCGAAGTTGGGTGCCCGCTTGCATGGCACTGCCGGCGACCGCGCGGCGCAGGAGGGTGAACGGGGCTTGCTAGCGAGCGATTTGCTTCCTCTGCTGCGTTATTATGTGAATCGATGAAAGCGATTCTACGCAGCGAACAGGATACCTGCACATTCGCCCAGTCTCTGTATCGAAACACGAAAAGCGGCTGTCTGGTTTTCTTGAGCGGCCATCTCGGGGTAGGCAAAACAACGTTGGTGCGCGGTTTTCTGCGGGCCGCGGGTTACCAAGGCGCGGTGAAAAGCCCGACTTATACTCTGGTCGAGGAGTATGGTTTGAACGACCGCCGACTATTCCATTTCGATCTCTATCGGCTGGCCGATCCCGGTGAGTTAGAATGGATAGGCTTCCGGGAGTATTTGAGCCAGGACGCGATCTGCTTTATCGAGTGGCCTGAACGGGGCGGGGAGCGGTTGCCCCTGCCCGACATCCAGTTTCGCTTGACGATGGAGGGATCGGTAAGGATCCTCGAGTGCGGCGCAAAAACCGGTCGCGGTCAGGAAATCGTTCGGGCCATCCAAGAAAACAGGCGCAAGAAATGAGAAGTTTACTAGATCACTTGCGCTTTACTCTCGCTAAGGCTATGTTTTTAGCGTTGGAATGATGAGCTCCAGAGATGCGAAACAAGGCGATTTCGGGATGGCTGATCCTGGTTTGCTTGCTATCGGGACCTTTATGGGCGCAACAGACAAGAGTCAAAGCATTCGAACTGACCACGACGGCGAAACGTACTCGGTTGAGCCTTCAACTGTCCGCGGCTGGCAAGCATCACGTTTTCGTGTTGGCTGAACCTGACCGGCTGGTTATCGACCTCGCCGAGGGCAGCTTGGAAACGACGATAGCCCAACCGCCGCCATCACACCGCCTCATCCACCGAATTAGGAACTTCGTTCGGGACGATAAAAGCCTGCGGATAGTCGTCGATCTCAAAGCCGCCGTCAAGCAACAAAATGCCTTAGAAGCACCAGCCGGCTCGGGCGGACGCTGTCTCGTCATTGATTTAACGGCAAAGCCGCCTGCTGCGGCGGCAAAAAACGGCGGGGCGTCAAATCCACGGAGAGAGAGCATCGCCGCCGCCGAGAAGTCGGTGCAGTCTGCTCTCAAGCGAGTGACCCAGGCAGTTCCGGAAAAGCAACCCGTTGCTAGCGAGCGAGCGGCGCCAAGCAAAGGAAAAAACCCGCGGATCAAGAGGCGGGCAGTGTCTCGACAGCCGCAAAAAATCGTCGTCGCCATCGATGCCGGACACGGCGGGAGAGATACCGGCGCCATCGGTCCAGGCGGCACCCGCGAAAAAGATGTTGTACTCGCCATCGCCCGAAGACTAGCGGGGTTTATACGAGCCGAACCCGATATGCGGGCAATTCTGACTCGCAGGGGAGACGACTTCATTAGCTTGAGGCAGCGAATACAACAAGCGCAAAAGGTCGCAGCAGATCTATTCGTATCGATTCATGCCGATGCCGACCCCGACGACTCGGCGCACGGCTCATCAGTGTTTACCCGTTCCAGTGACATTCATTCAGGGCCTCTGCCTTGGCTGGCCAGCCGGGAAAGCGTTACGGGGTTGCAGGACTTGCCGAAAGACACGCTTTTAACCAGCCATAGCATCGCCCGAAGCGTGCTGAGAGAGCTAAAGAAAAGTCATGATTTGCATTACTCCCAAGTACAAAGGGCCGGCTACTTGGTTCTGAGATGTCCAGATATTCCGTCCGTGCTTGTGGAAACGGCGTTCATTTCCAATACGGAAGAGGAAAAGAGATTGCGCAGTGCCAGGCATCAGCGGCGCATTGCCCGCTCGATTTTTTACGGTATTCGCGGCCATTTCGGCAGGCGCACGCCGCAGCCACTGCCTGCAGGCGTTCGCATCGCCGCGAAAAGGCATGTGATCGCCCCTGGCGAGCAGTTAGGCGCCATCGCGCAGCGTTACGGGGTGAGCGTGGAACGGTTAATGACGCACAACGATTTGGCCAATGATCAGATTCACGCCGGCGAGACCCTGCAAATTCCCGGAGACGGCTGATCGATCGAGCGCGCCGCAGCCGGGCGGACGACGGCGATTCGATAGCGTTTACTTCAGTTCAAGGAGCAGTCACGGCAGTTTTTCAGATAGCAGCAAACAGCCATGCGCATTCATCGTCTACCGATGCAGCTCGTCGATCAGATCGCTGCCGGCGAAGTCATTGACGAGCTGGGCGCGGTGGAGCTGGACAGACTCTTTCTGCGCGGACAATGATGGTGCCCGCCCAGCCGCCGGTGCTGGTCCTTATGGGCCCGACCGCCTCCGGCAAGTCCAGGCTGGCGATCGAGCTAGCCGGTGCCTTGTCCTGTGAAATCCTCAGCGTGGACTCAGCGATGGTTTACCGCGGCATGGACATTGGCACGGCGAAGCCCATCGCAGAGGAGCGACGGGGTATCCCGCATCACCTGATCGACATCCTCGACCCGTCGGAACGGTATTCCACCGCCCAGTTCCGTGACCAGGCGCTGGCATTGATGCACTCGATCAGCCAACGCGGTAGGTTGCCGTTGCTGACCGGCGGCACCATGCTCTATTTCAACCTGCTGCTGCACGGCATTGCCCCATTGCCAGCGGCGGACGCCGACACGAGGCGGCAGATCGATCAGGAAGCCCGTGTGGCGGGTTGGGCAGGCCTTCACGCGCGCCTTGCCGAAATCGACCCCATCTCGGCTCGTCGCATTCATCCCAACGACCCGCAACGAATACAGCGGGCGCTAGAGGTTTACCGGATTACCGGACGCACCCTCACCGACGTTTGGCGAGAGGCAACGGTCGGGCGGATTCCATTTTCAGTCATTAAACTCATCGTCGCGCCGCAAAATCGCGCCGCACTGCACGAGCGCATACGCCGGCGTTTTATTGGCATGATCGA
This sequence comes from Methylococcaceae bacterium, assembly GCA_902812445.1. Taxonomy (GTDB): domain Bacteria; phylum Pseudomonadota; class Gammaproteobacteria; order Methylococcales; family Methylococcaceae; genus CADDZF01. The sequence continues at coordinate 5,523 of CADDZF010000022.1, forward strand.
GCAAGGATTCATCGAAGAGGTGCGCACCTTATACGAGCGCGGAGATTTGGACGACCGCTTGCCTTCGATCCGCTCTGTCGGCTACCGGCAAGCATGGAAATACCTCAATGCTGAGTACGATAAGGCCGCTATGGTGGAGCGTGCGATCATCGCGACGCGGCAGCTCGCCAAGCGCCAATTGACCTGGCTGCGAAGGGAAACGGATGCCTTGCGCTACAGCAGCGAGGATGACGGCCTGGCAAAAAGAATCCTGCGCGATGTCACGCCGCGACTGGACTCGATACGGTGAGAGCGAAGATGCAGCGGCTAGATGCTGCGTATGGTTTTCACATCTGGCGCCTGCGGCTCTCTTCGGCAAAGACCTCTAAAATCTCTGTCTGCCGCTTGTGCAGGTCGTTCACAGCTTGTTCAAGAACACCGAATAAGGCTTCACTCCCCGACTTTTCGCCGTGGGCGAGATATGTTTCCAAGCTCGCAGCGGCTGTTCTGATGTCGGTCAAGCCCGTAAAGCTCGCCGATCCGTTCATCTTGTGCACGATCTGCTGCGCCGTTTTCAGATCGGAACGGAGCAGCGCCTGCTTGATGTCTTCGAGTTGTGCTGGCAGTTCGGCAAAAAGCTTGTTGGTTATCACCTGCGCCACGGCGAGGTTGTCGTTGGTGCGCTGCAGAATGCCGTGAACGAAAAGCTTGGACGGGTTGGCCGATGCGACCGGGTCAGGGCCTGGGGCCGCTTCGTCGACAGGCGTCACTAACCGGTTGATCAGCTCGTAGAGCCGATCGGCCAGAATCGGCTTGATCAGGCAGGTCGTGAAGCCGGCCTGGATGAGCGCATCTTTCTGGCCGGGAAGCGCGTGGGCGGTTACGGCGATGACCGGCGTCTTCGCATTGACGCCGGGTCCGCTCCTCAGTCGGCGCATGATGGTCAAGCCGCTCATGACGGGCATCTGCAGATCAAGCAAGACCAGATCGAACGGAATCGATGCCATTAGCTCATAAGCTTCGCTGCCGTCTTTGGCTTCACAGATATCCGCGCCCAGCTTGGATAACTGGAGTTTCAAAAGAATCCTGTTGATTTCGTTATCGTCTGCGATCAGAAACATTTTGCCGACAAGCCTGGCCGCCGAGTCAGTCCTGTTGTCGGAGCGGATGCTGCGGTCCTCTCTGCGAGCGGATCGCAGGCTGATCGCACTCAGGGTCCTTTGTATGGATGAACTTCCCAGCGGCGGCTGCAGGACGGTTACGCCGTGCGGCGCATCGTTCAGTCTCGCGGCGCGCACGGGACTCAGCAGGACTAGCAGCGGAATCAGCCCTTGGGCTTTAAACTGCTCGAGCGAGCGGGTGCCGGACTCCCCTTTCGCCAGCGCGGACAAGCTGATGAGGACAATGTTGCCATCAGCCGCTTCTCGTTTCGCTTGTTCGAAAGCCGCGATCGAAGCAAATTCGGTCACGGCGAGACCCAGGTCATTGAGCTGATACGCGAGGGCTTTGCGCGAAATGGGAAAATCATCGATCAGTGTCACCGTCAGATCGTTTCTGCGCCGTTCATCGAAGCTCACTGCGCTTGCAAGCGGCAGCCGACACCAGAAGGTGGTACCGCGACCGAGCTTGCTGATCACGCCAAGAGTGCCGTGCATCTTGTCGACGATATTTTTGACGATGCTAAGTCCCAGACCGGTACCGCGTTCCTGATCGATGGCGTATTCACTCAGTTGCACGAAAGGAAAAAAAAGCTTCTCGTGGTCGGCCGGCGCGATCCCGCGGCCGCTGTCTGAAACCGAAAACAGAATTTGATCATCAGCGTCCTCGGCCAGTTTTCTTACGCGAACGACGATCTGACCCTGCCGGGTAAATTTCAGCGCGTTACTCAATAAGTTGGTAATTACTTGCTGAATTCGCAGAGGATCGCCCCAGAGGGTTCGAGGCACTTCGGGTTCGATCGACAAGATGATCGGCAGTTGTTCTGCCTGGACGGCGAGTAGGGCGACAGCCTCTTCGAGACAGGGACGAAGGGCGAATTTTTGATGGCTGAAACTGACCCTGCCGGCCTCGAGCTTGGAGAAATCGAGAATTTCATTGATGGTCGACAGTAGGCCCGTCGCCGATTTTCTGATCAGCTCCAGCATTTCACATTGTTCTGCCGACAACGGCGTATTGGCGAGCAGCTCGGAAAAACCGATGATCCCGTTCATCGGCGTTCTGATTTCGTGGCTTATCTGTGCCAGGAACTGGGACTTGAGTTCGTTTTGCGCCTCCGCTTGTTGGCGCGCCCGGTCGAGTTCTGCATTGCGTTGTGCCAGTGCCGCGAGCACGTGTTCCGGCTCGGACGTTGCGCGCCCCGGTTGCAGCGCCAGCTCGTCTGCCTGCTCGGCGGCTTCCTTTACCGAATCGGAGCATACCGCAGGCGGGTTGCCTTCCATCGCCACCGCCGGATCCAGCGGGATGTCGTCGACGGCGCACGAGGCATCCGATGGGCGAGGCCGGCTGGCCGTTCCGGACCTCAAGCGCAAGGCAACCAGAGCTGACAAAACGAGCAGAATGAATCCCAGCGCTGCCAGAAGACAGCCATAGAAATGCACGACGCCGCAATAGAACATCGTCAGCGTCGCCGCGATGAGGACCACGGCTATTATCGCCGGCAATGGTCGAGCGCGGCGTGCCTCTCGATCTGGTGTCATGATCTCACGCTGGATGAAATATCCTCGGCGGACAACGGCTCCTTTCCAAGGCGCCAGCGAGCGGCAGCTGCCCAATGTCTATCGTCCATAAATCGAAAGATGTGGACAGGTGACCTCGGGCGGCGAAATCGTGTATCGTCGTTCTGCAAACATTAGGCTAACGCTCCAGATTGAACAGAATATCGGCTCCGGTCTGAGAGCCGGTCTCCGATTGCAATTCCCAGCGTTTACCGAGCTTATAGCGAATTCTGAGCACATTTCCCGCGCCCAGCAAGGCCAGCCCGTATTGAACGTAGAGCCGTGGCGTCAGATATTTGCCGAGCAGCAGCGATGTCTGTCCTAAACCGCTTGCCCCCGATCCCGCGCCAACCTTGACCTCATCCAGTCCCAGACGGCCGCCGAGTTGGCTGAGCAGGGGAGCGCCCTGGCGCGCGCCGATCGCGGCGGCCGCGTTCATCAACAGATTTCCCTGTCCACTGCCGACATTTTCGAGCGAATTGCCGGTGACCAGATAGGCCAGGATATCTCCCTGGTTCATCGGCGGGTTGGAGTAGAGGACGATCTCCGGATGCTGGACACTGCCGCTGGCTCGAAGTCCGGCGGTCACGTCGCCGGAAGTGCGCGTGGCCTGAAGATCGATGGCCGGATTGGTGACCGGCGTGTTCGAGTAGCGAATACGCCCCTGTTCGATCTTGAGCTCCACCCCGTAAAAGGCATACGTAGCCTCGCGAGTCTCCATCTCGCCCGTCGCCAGCGTGACGGTTTCCGGGGTTTCGATCACGGTGATCTCGCCCATCAGCCCGCCATTAAAGCCGTAGCCATGCATTTCGACTCTGTTTCCTAGCACTAGTCGAAGGCGGGCGAAGAGTTGCAAGGCGCCCGCTTCCGTTTGCGGCGTTGCCGTGGAAATGATGACGACGTCCTCTGACGGCTTCACCACACCGCCCTGGCCTTTCGCTCGCTCGGGCAGATTGATCGTGGCCTCGGGAATTTCGACCGTGCCGTCGATATGGATCTGCTGTCGTTCGGTGCGGATGTCGAGCGTGGGAGATGCCAGCACGGCGGCCTCGGGAATGCGCGCCACTTCGAAGCGCTTACCCTCGATGTGTGCCACGATCGGCCAATCTGCCGCGGCATCCAGCCTGGCATTGCCGCTGGCGATCAGCGTGCCCTTGCCCGAAGTTGCCTTGGCATCGAGCCGCAGGCTGTCACCGCCCTCACTGCTCGCCGTCAGCTCCATGGCGGTCAGTTGAATACCCAGTCGAGGAACGCCGAGAGAGGCTTGCTCGATGGTAATCCGGCCCTCGATGCCGGGTTTTCCCACGGTGCCGGCAAGCTTCAGCTCGCCGCCCGCGCGTCCTTTCAGATCTTTGATATTGGGCAGCCAAGGTGAGGCAAGCGAAAGATCGGGCAGGTTGAGCGTGAAATGTCCAGACAATGGGAGTGCACCGAGGGTCGCCGGCGAGACGTTCCCCCGCACCGCGAGATCACCCTGCAGCAGGCTATAGCCCGCGTTTTTTTCCTTGATCGAGAGCTCGGCCCTGAACCCCGTGTCGTTCAACCGGGCGTCCAGGGTGCTGGCGTCCAGCTCGATGCGCGCGGTTCTTTTCTGCGCATCCGTGTATGCAAAGCTGATCGGCGTCGTGCTGATCTGCACCAGACCCGAGCGCACATTCGCCGCGGCGCCTTGGGCCGTCACCCGCGCGTTGACCTGTCCTGCGATCTGCAGTGATTCCGGCCATAGCGTCTTGAACAGCGCAAGCGGCAGGTCGGACAGGACCAATCGAGCGTCCCAGCCGGTATTTCGGGCGTAATGCCCGTCGGCGCAGAGGCTGGAAGCTGCGCTATGCAGGCAAAAATCGTTGAGCTCCGAGCGATCGGCAGCGAGCTTCAAGGTAGCGTTACGGGCAAGCCGCCAATCACCGGTCAGGGAATCGCTGAGATCGAATCGAGTCACGCGGGCCAGCCATTGCTGATTGCTCCAGCTACCATCCACAATGAGCTTGAGCCGCTGTTTGTTATTAATCAGAGCCGAAGCGCTCAATCCATGCTTGGCAAGGCGTCCGCCGGCCTGAAAGGTGAGATCGGCAGTGCGTTCGCCGGCCTGTAGCCCGCGGGCGTCGAGGTTCACTGAGAAGACGTCGTTCGGGGTGATGCCGCCCTTCGCGACGAGCTGCAAGCGGGCCGCCCGGTAGCTGTTGAAGGCGACATTTTCCGCGCTGAGCCGGGCGTGGATGAGCGGCGATTGCGGGCTGCCGCTGATGTCGCCCTGGCTCGCAATCCGGCCCCTGGCGCCGGGCAGCCACTCGCCCAGATGGTTTGCCCTGAGCTTCCAGTTCAGCGCGACGGTCGCGCCCCATTCACCCGCCGCGTTCACTTTCGTGGACACGCTGTCGAGGCTGAAGCCGGTCAGTACCATGCGGTCCTTCTCGAATCGAAGTTGGCCTTCCGCGTTCACCGGGTGATCCAGCACCTGAGCCTTCATTTTAAGCGCGATTTGGTCGGCATCGCCCGCCACATTGAATTGTCCCTTGCGGCTGGTCCACTGCGCTTTGCCTTGCAGCGGCCATACCAAGCGATTCCAGGCGCCGTCCAGCGTGAACAGAGGTGGCCGGGTGGCGGTATTGACGTCGCCGTGGGCGGAGAAACTGGCCCGGGTCTTCTGATGCATCAGTTTGAACGCGTTGAGTCGCCACACTTGCTTGTCTTCGCCCGCCAGGTCGATGAAGCCGGCGAAATCGCCGTATTCGGGATGGCGTAGCGTATAGTCGCCCTTAAGCTGGATATCCTCCAGCGTGCCTGAAGCTTGTAGCTTGAAAGCGCTAATGAGATTTGGCCAGGCCGCGTTGATCTGCTGCGGATTAAGGCCGGCTGCCTGGACCGACGCCTGCCAGCGCAGTGCGTCCAGCACATCGATCAATTCGGCGGTCACCGTCGCGGCGGCAGGCTCGGTCAAGTCTTGCCTTACCGTCAAACGCTTCAAGTCGCCCTGCACCGTCCCTACCGCCTTGATCGGCTTGAAATCGGGTCGCTTCAGCGTCCATTCCGCCTTGAGCGACAAGGGATAGTTCCCGGCCGGAACCAGCGTACCGGCAAGCCGCGCCGAGAAACCTTCAAGGCCGGTCTCCAGCCGATTGATGGAAAGGCCGTTCTCATCGAAGCGAGCGGCGAAGCTGAGCTCGGACAGATTCAGCCTTGCCACGCCGTCCGGCGCTTTGAGGATGAAATTTTTCAGCGTGAAGTTCTCGATGTTGACCCTAACCGGCAGCTCGATGTCGGGCAGCGTGATCTTTGCGGAAGCGGGCGCGCCAGCTTTCAGTGATTGCACGATCAGACCGTCGAGCTCGATTTGCCTCACATCCACCGTTGCGGAAAACAGTTGCGCGGGGTCCCAGACCAGAACCAGTGAATCCAGTGTGACATCGGTGTTCTCGTTCCGGTAGTGCAGGGTTTTGGTCTCAAGGCGCTCGAGCAGCGTACCGCTGATCCGCTCGACCTCCAATTCGCCGGGCACAAAGTGCTTCGCCTGCCGGAAAAGCCAGTTGACGCCGCTTTCGGTGGCGAGCAGATAATAAATCGAGGCGGTCAGGCTCAGAATGATGAGCAACAGCGCCAGCAGGCCTCGCCTCATAGATCGGGGCCCAATACCAGATGGATGTGAAGCGGATGATCGGGCTCTGAGACGGCGGTGGCGAAGTCCAATCGGACCAGGCCGACCGGCGATCGCCAACGAACGCCGACGCCGGCGCCTTGCTTTAATTCACCAGTGAAAGCCATGAAGGCATTGCCGACGTCGTAAAATACCGCAGCGCCCCAGTTGCCGAATAAGGTACGCTCGTATTCGAGACTGCCGACTGTCAGATAGCGTCCGCCGGTTTCCTCGCGCCGGGCATTGCGTGGGCTGATCGCATTGTAGGAATAGCCGCGCACGGTGATATCGCCGCCGGTATAAAAGCGCAGGGTCAAAGGCAATTGGTCGAAATCGCTCGTTTCCACCACGCCCAACTGACCGCGCGCGATCAGCCGATTCTTGCTGCCCAGGCTTCTGATCCACTTGCCGTTTAGCCGCAGTTGCAGCAGGGAAACGTCCGACAGCGCTCCGCTCCACGCCCCGGTAAGCCCGAGATCCAGTCGATAGCCGTTGCGGGCGTAAAGCGCGGTGTCGTCCGTGCGAATGAGTGACCAGTTGACGCCCGGCATCAGCAGATTGGCCGTTTGTTCCAGGCCGCCGATGTTAAAGATCTCATGCATGAAGTTGAGCGAGAGGATCTCGTTCATACCCCAGCGAAATCCCGTCCGCTGTACGCCCACGCGGCCGCTTTCCGACTTGCCGGCACGGGTGTCTTCGCGGTTGAGGATAGCGGTGAAATTAAGTTGTTCGCGGCGCGGATTGTGTAGTGGGATCGCATAGACCACATCCACGGTCTGACGAATGGGCGACAGGCGCAAGGTGCTCCTGAAACTGTGGCCGCGCCGGTTGATGTAACGATCCTGATAGCCTAGACTCAACCGTACGCCGGTGTCGGTGCCATAGCCGACGCCCGCCTGATATTTATTTTCAGGTGCCATGGCCAGCGTAACGCGAATCGGTACTTCGCGGTTTTGCGCGCGATCGGGTTGCGGATCGACCACGACCCTGGAAAAGTAGCCGCTCTCCAACAGCGCTTTTTGCAGCCCGAGCAGCACTTGGCTTTGGTAAGGCTCACCGGGCCTGAAGTTGACAAAGCGCTGGAGAAACTCCGGCTTCAGCTCGGTTTCCGAAAAGCTGACAGGACCTAGCTGATAGCGCATGCCGGTATCGAAATGGAGGTCGATCTGCGCGGTGTAGTCGATCAGGTTGACGAGGATTTGGTGACGGAGAAATCGGGCGTCGAAGAAGCCTTTTTCGGTGGCCGCGACCTGAAGCTCGCTCTTGAACTTATCATACTCGGCATGCCGAAGGCGCTCGCCCTGCTTCAGCGGAAACGCATCGACTAGCCCCTGCATTTCCTTTAAGCGGCTGCCTTCGCCGCTAAGCGCCAGCTTGACTTTGGTCAAGCGGAGCGGCGGGCCCGGATCGATGCGATAGACCGCCCGAAAGGTCGAGCCGTCACGTCTAAGCGAGGATTCGATCCGCGGCCGATAGTAGCCGAAAGGCTCGAGCGCCGTGCGGATTTCTTGCGTCGCTTTTTCGTGTGCCGTTCCGATCCACGCCTCCGTAAGGTCTGGACTGTTTTTCTGCCGCTCAAGCGTCAACGAGGCTAGAACGTTTTCCAAAAGCTTACCGGTAACGCCTTCGATCGCCACGTCGACTCGCGTGGGGGCATCGGCAGCCGCATAGGCAGGGAGCCAGAAGAACGCCACAAGCAGCCAATACTTCCCCATTACACTGATGCCTCCGCAAGCCCGCTGGATCGGCGCGCACTGAACCGTCATCTTCGTCGCGGCGCTAGACAGTCTGAAAAATCATTTTTCGACCTTGCTCTCTGGAGCGGCCTTGCGCTTGTACAACAATCCCTGAATTGGCATGCCGCTAGAGCGCACCGTTGGCGAAGGTTGAAATTATCGGCGTAATTCAATATAAGAGTGCTCTGATCGCAATCAATAATAACAACAGCGGCCGTACGCCGCTCTCCGACCCACGTTTAGGAGGATCCCCATGCACAAGCTATTATCCCTCGTGCCCCTGCTTTTCTTGGCTGGCGCCGCCACGTTGGCAACCGCCGGCGAGTGGCAGCCGCTGCCGGAGAAGCCGCCCGAACCGGTTGACAATCCCACCACGCCGGCCAAGGTGGTGCTGGGCAAGATGCTTTACTTTGATCCCCGCTTCACGGCAACGGGCACCGGTTCCTGCAATTCCTGCCATAACCTCATGCTCGGCGGCGATGACAGCCGCGCGCTTTCTCTGGGCGTGCACGGTAAATTGGGTGCACGCAGCGCACCGACGGTTTGGAATGCGGCGTTTCATTCGGTCCAGTTCTGGGACGGCCGGGCACCCACCCTGGAGGAGCAGGCTCGAGGCCCGGTCACCAATCCCCTGGAGATGGCGATGACGAGCTGGGAAGATGTGATGGCGCGCTTAAACGCCATCCCGGAATATCGGCGGCTGTTCGAAGCGGCTTTCAGCCCCGACAATCCGATTACCGCCGATAATGCAGTCAAGGCGATCGCCGCTTTTGAGCGGACGCTGATCACACCGAACAGCCCTTATGACAAATACGCCCGCGGCAATCAGCAGGCGATGTCCGAGCCGCAGATCCGCGGCCTGAATACCTTCGCCCAGGTTGGTTGCGTCAACTGTCACAGCGGGCCGGCGTTCAACGGGCCGCAATTGCCGCTGGGAACGGGATTTTTCATGAAGTTTCCCACATATGATAACGCGGAGTTGGAGACGAAGTATGGGTTCAAAAAGGATATGGGCCGCTACGAAGTGACCAAAAAGGAAGAGGACAAGCATATGTTCAGAGTACCGACCTTGCGCAACGTCGCGATGACGGCGCCGTATTTCCACAATGGGGGCGTAAAAACGCTGGACGAGGCGATCAGGGTCATGGCGAAGGTACAGCTGAACAAGGATTTGTCCCCGCAGCAGGTCGACGACATTTTCGCCTTCCTGACCGCGCTAACCGGTGAATTTCCGAAGATCGAAATTCCTCGTCTGCCAGTCGCCCCCGGGAAGAGCTTCAACTACCAATAGATCGTTATGCTGGGTTGATTTGGCCAACGCCAGCCAGCAGAGAAAGCGGAGTGTTGCGGCTCACTGATACAGAGTGCAGCCAGCGATTCTAGCTTCGATCTGCCCCTTGATATCCAGAAAGGCCTGGCTATTGATGTCGCCGAAGCGCTCCTTGAATGCCGCCGCGCTCAGGTTCTCCGGCAGATCGCTTAGATTCGGCATAAATGCCGATTCGTCGGTGGCCTGGCTCATGACTTGCTGCAGTTTGCGCGCCGTTTTCTCCGCTTTGACGGCCATTTTTCCAAACAGAGCGCCGGCCTTGTCGGCGGCGAGGTCGGTAAAGCTGAAGCCGCTTCCACTATGGATGTCATTGATTTCTTTAGCGATACCGACCAGATCCGCGAGCGTGCGATGGCCACTGATCGCAAGGCCAGCCGACCCCATGAAATGCTGGGCGATATCGAGCCGGCGATGGAGCAGAATGAGTCGCGGGAGCGGGTTGGTGCGGCGCCCTTTGGGGGGGAGCAGCGAAGCGAGGTTTTTACCCGTCACATAGGCGCTCAAGACCAGGATGAGGGCGTAATTTTCTTGCGTGGCGCCCCCTTCTGCAGACCGCGTCAGTGCCAACGAAAATAGGGGCTGGGTCACGGCTTCGAGCGGAACCCAACTTCTCTCGCTCGCCTGGTTGAGAATTTCCCCAAGCGCATTGTAGTAAACCAGCAACCGTGCTCTGGCATCCTCGTCAAGGAATAAGCTTTGAGCTTGATTCACGGTCTGGCGGCTCCAATTGAACGTCACTTGCAGGCGGCTGTCGGCGATACGTACGTCCTTGATCACCTGATCGGCAAATACCAGATATTCGGCTAGCGGCGTATGACGGGCGACCCGGTCGACGAACCACTCGGCTACGCTCTGAGATAAGGTGATGTGGCCGATGCTGAGCGATTTCAGGGTGAGCTTATTCTGCTCATTTGCGGCCAGCAGAATGCCGTTGAAGAACAGATTGGCGAAAGGGATGGGCAGCTTGACCGTTATTCTGCAATCCATGCGCGATTCCTTTAGTGAAATTAAGGTGTTTCCTTCCACCTGCTTTCGCGCCAGGAAGTACTGCATCGCGGCGGCAAGATCTTCTGCGGTGAGCTCGATGGACTTCAATAGCCCTTTTCTATGGGCTTTATGAACGCTGAAATTGATGACGGAAGACGCTTGCTTGGCGGTCTGCACATCGGTCGGCGGCGAATTTAGGGCAACGCCTGGCGTCGTCTCCAGTACCAGCAGACCCAGGATGAACAGCAGCAGCAGCAGCACGAGAAAACCCCACGATATCGCGCGGATTAGGCGCGGCATCAGGCGACAAACTCGATGATTGCTGCGCTTTGAACAGAAAAGATCTGCGCTGAAAATAGATTCAGGTTTTTTATTCGATGCGGAAAGCAAAAGACACCCAAGTGCTGATGAATTTTTGTAGGATTGCCATCGAGGTCGCGGCGTGACCCTTTGCTAGTCTTAGGACATCATTAACGTAATATTAGTGCTAGCGAATTCCTATAACCGCTAGAAAAAGGCTGTTTCACGCCGAGCAAACACCGGGTCTGAAGCCTCCGCATATCGACGTTTTAAGAACGTGACCCGCTTTTCAGCAGTGACAGATCGAACATTTGGAGGAACTTGCTCGCTACATGGGTACACAAAAACGCATCCTTTTCTTTGCTGAGGCGGTCACCCTGGCACATGTTGCAAGACCGGTCGTGTTGGCCCGAGGACTGGATCCCGCGCATTTTGAGGTTCACCTGGCGTGTGATTCTCGATTTAGCCGGCTTTTCCCCAATTTATCCTTGACCCAGTGGCCTTTGCATTCGATCAGCAGCCAGCAATTTCTCAGCGCCCTGGCCCAAGGAAGCCCCGTCTATGACACCGCTACCTTACGCCACTACGTTGCGGAGGACCTGAAGATAATAGAGGCTATAAAGCCTGACGTGGTCGTCGGGGACTTCCGCTTATCGCTTGCCGTAAGCGCCCCCCTTGTCGGCGTGCCGTACGTGGCAATTACTAATGCTTATTGGAGTCAATACGCCAGACCACGTTTCATAGTCCCCGATATTCCCCTGGTTGAGATTTTTGGCGTAAAGATAGCCCAAACTCTGTTCAGCCTCACCCGCTCTCCTGCCTTCGCCTACCACGCGCTGCCACTCAATCGGGTCAGGCGAGAGAGCGGTTTGCCAAGTCTGGGTTTGGACATTTGCCGAACCTATACTTATGCCGATCATACCGTTTATGCCGATATTCCGGAATTAATTCCGACCTTTGATCGGCCCGCCCATCACCATTATCTGGGACCCGTTTTCTGGTCGCCGGAGGTGCCACTCCCAGATTGGTGGGACGAGATGCCCAGAGAGCGGCCAGTCGCTTATGTGACCCTGGGTAGCTCCGGAAAAGGCGATCTGTTGTCCGTAGTACTCGAGGCCCTTGCCGATCAGCCGATTACGATCGTGGCGGCCAGTGCCGGACGAGGTAGGCCTGTCGATATCCCGGCTAACGCATGGGTGGCCGATTTCCTGCCTGGTCAGCAAGCCGTGGCCGTGGCTAGCCTAACGATCAGTAATGGGGGCAGTCTCTCGACGCAACAGTCGTTAGCGCTTGGAGTGCCCGTCATAGGCATCGCTGGCAATCTTGATCAGTATTTGAATATGTCTTACGTGCAGCAGGCGGGCGCCGGAATATTGCTTCGGGGAGGCCGGCTAGCCGCTCATCAGATAAGAGCAGCAGTGGATGCAATAGTTAACGAGGGACGCTGTCGCTCTGAGGCCCGGCTGTGCATGCAGAACCTGTTGGCCTACGATGCATTGCGGACGTTTAGCGGCCTGCTCGAGGAGATTTTGCAAGGCTGAGCGCATGGCCCGCCCGAAATTCAGCACGAAGATGTTGCGGCCATCTTGCTAGTGGATAGGGGAAACCTTGAGAGATGCCCTGGCGAAAGCAGACAAGAAGAAACCCTTCTGCTTTGCATTGAGCGGACACTCATTGACAAAGCCGCTTGGCTCCGTGGAACGCCTTCATCCCGCGCCTTTGATAAAGCCGCGCCGATGCGGGATTTCCCTGCGATAACTGTCCCCCTCACTCGCCCTTGCCGAACCGGCGCAACCCGCTACACAAGGACTACAGGATCAAACATAAGCCTTACCGATACGATCTCCCCGCATGAATGTAAGGCGCCGCTCGTTTGCGATGCACCAATCGATACATGCATGCATAGAGATCTATCGGGATGAGCAAGCCGGCGGAGGGATCAACCGACTTGTTTTTCGCGGATTTCATCGAGCGTTTTGCAATCTATGCATTGAGTCGCAGTGGGCCGCGCTTCCAGTCGACGCAGACCGATTTCCACACCGCAAGTTTCGCAGTAGCCGTAGTCGCCCCTTTCCAAATTCTCTATCGCTTCTTCTATTTTTTTTATCAGTTTGCGTTCTCTATCTCTCGTGCGCAGCTCCAAACTAAATTCCGATTCCTGCGTCGCTCTATCATTAGGGTCCGGGAAATTAGCCGCATCATTCTGCATATGATGGACGGTACGATCCACTTCTTGCATGAGTTCAGCCTTCCAATTTTGTAGAATGTTTCGAAAATGCTCGACCTGCTGCTCATTCATGTATTCCTCGCCCTCTCGCAGTGGATAGGGCGGAAAACTAAAGGGCGTTGTCAAGAGATTCTCGGCTCTTTTAGCGTTGGGCATTCAGATAACTCCTAGACCATAAAAATCGGGCATTGATACCAGATCTGGGTTATTACCGCAACAGTTTTAACAAGAAACGGATTGAGCACTGCTGTTCTCGGAAGGCATCGCTCAAGGCATAAATTTTTAGCTCAATTAGGATACAGGCTGATCAACCGCCGGATTAAAAACCTCAAGCCCTTCCATGTGATGGAAATTTTGAACCGGGCCAAGGCATTGGAGCGGCAGGGTAGGTCAATTGTCCACATGGAGATCGGCGAGCCGGATTTTCCGACTCCGGCAAACGTCATCGAAGCGGCCAATGCTTTCATTAGCACCGGCGCGGTAAGGTACACTGCGGCTGCGGGGTTGCTTGAGTTGCGGGAGTCATTGGCTGAGCTTTATCTAGAGCATTACGGGATTGAGATTGGCAGCGAGCGAATCTTCATCACTCCGGGTGCTTCGGGTGGCTTTTTGCTGGCGACGGGATTATTGGTCAATTCCGGAGATAAAGTACTGTTTGCAGACCCCGGATATCCCTGTTATGCAAACTTCGTTCAGTTATTTGCAGGAAGTCCCCAGCGGGTGGCGGTCGACACGGCTACCAATTTCCAGTTAACTGCCGATTTGGTCTCCCAATTCTGGGATAATCGAACAACTGGCGTGATCGTCGCCTCGCCATCGAATCCCACCGGGACGATCATTGATCCTGCAGAATTACAACGCATCGTTGCTTTTACCGAAAAGCGGTCAGGATTCTTGCTTTCGGACGAGGTATATCATGGTCTTGAATACAATAAAGCCGCTGTCTCAGCTTTGGCGCTGTCTGACCAAGCCTTTATAGTGAACAGCTTTTCCAAATATTTCGGTATGACCGGATGGCGTATCGGCTGGCTGATCGTTCCGGAGAAATACACCAAGCCAGTGGAGAGCATGGCGCAGAACTTTTTCATTTCAGCGCCTGCGCACTCCCAATACGCCGCACTGGCCGCCTTAAGCTCAAGTAATTTTGCCGAACTAGAAAAAAGGCGACTCGAATTTCAACAACGAAGAGATTTTCTTTATACGAAATTAGCGGGGTTGGGATTTCGCTTACCGGCTAAGCCGGATGGCGCTTTTTATCTATATGCGGACTGCAGCAACTTTACCAGCGACAGCTACGCCCTGGCTTTTAGGCTCTTAGACGACGCCGGTGTCGCCGTTGCGCCAGGCAAGGATTTTGGTAAGTACAATGCAGCGCGCTATCTGCGCTTCGCTTATACGGCATCAACAGAGAGGCTTGCAGAAGGTATTAGACGGTTGGAAAATTTCTTTGCTCAGACATCTTGAACAATTTGATGGTTACACGAAGGCAACATCTGCTAGACTTTTCGCCTACAGCGGACATCCCAACGCTAACCTGTTTTCTATCCTAGAACCTGGCGATCCAGCTAAGTTACGATATTCTCCAGCCTGATTTTGTAGCTCGTGTGATTCCGACATTGATCAAAAGGGAGTGCTTTAAGGTGAAGTCTTCGTGTCACTGTTTAATAGGGGTGACGCTGTTGCACACCCTGCTGTTGGTAGGCTGTGCGCACCCCCCGCTAGATCCCACGTCTGAACCACCTTCTGACTATACCTATATCATCGGACCTGGAGACAGCATAGAGATGTTTGTATGGGGAAATCCGGAAGTTTCAAGGACGGTGCCAGTAAGGCCGGATGGCAAAATCACCGCACCTCTGGTTGAGGAACTGCCAGCTTCGGGCAAGACTCCTTTTCAGCTCGCGCGTGATATTGAAAAAGAGCTTGCTAAATACATCCGTAATCCTTTGGTGACTGTTATCGTGAGCGGCTTCGTCGGGCCGTACAGTGAGCAGGTGCGTGTCGTCGGCCAGGCGACCAAGCCGCAGGCGATTCCATACAAGGAAAACATGACCTTGTTAGATCTGATGATAGCCGTTGGAGGCGTCACTCAATATGCCGCAGGCAACCGGGCCAGCATCGTGAGAAGTATCAACGGCGAGCAGGAACAGTTTGGCGTCCGGATCGACGATTTGCTGGAGAATGGCGACGTCTCGGCGAACGTCAACATACTGCCTGGCGACGTCTTGATCATTCCAGAGGCTTTCTTCTAAGTCATTACCGATTGGGGTACGCAAATGCATGAGGTAATAGCGGAGGTCCTTTCTTATCTTCAAGCCGCGGTGCGCTACAAATGGCTCGCCATCATAGTGGCTTGGCTGGTGTGCATAGCTGGCTGGCTTTATGTTTCGCAAATGCCGGACAAATTCACGGCCGATGCCCGTGTTCACGTCGATACCCGATCAGTTTTACGACCGCTTTTGTCGGGGCTTGCCATCCAGCCCGATATTTCGGGACAAATCCAGTTAATGTCCAAGCTGATGTTTACACGGCCAAATCTAGAGAAAGTCGCCAGAATGACCGATTTGGATTTAGGGGCTAAAGACGAGGATGCAATGGAAGGTCTGGTTAAGCGTCTGCAGTCATCGATGAGCATCACAGGCGGACAGAACAACTTGTTCACGATCAGTGCAGAGGATGCTGACCCTAAGACCGCAAAGAAGATTGTCCAGGCGCTGCTGACGACCTTTGTCGAGCAAACGCTGGGGGAATCTCGTGAAGATTCCGATAGCGCGCAACGGTTTTTGGAACAGCAGATCAAGGAATACGAGACGCGTCTACAGGCAGCGGAAAAAAACAGAGAAGAATTCAAAAGATTGAACTATGGTCTGCTGCCGGGTCAAGGAGGAGATCTATACAACCAGCTTCAAGCTCTAGCGGGACAGCTTGAGGACGCAAAGCTTGTCCTGCAAGAGGCGATCAATCGTCGGGACGAGATGCAACGGCAGCTAGACGACGAGGAGCCCACGTTTTCCGATCTTGGCGCGGGCGAAACCCTCAGCCCCATTGACAGCCGCATTCAGTCGTTGCAGGCGAGAATGGATGACCTGCTCTTGCGTTACACCAAAGAACATCCCGAAGTCGTCGCCATCAAAAAAACCATTTCCGAATTGGAGAAGCAAAAAATCGAGCAAGCGGCGAATGCCGAGCCAGGAAATGAAGCCATTCCCGCAGGTGGCGAGCTAAATCCTGTTTTTCAGCAGAAAAAAATAGCGCTCGGTGAAGCTGATGCAAATGTAGCCTCGCTCAATGCTCGGGTTAAATCTTATGAAGAAAAGATCGAAAAGATGAAAAAACAGATGGATGACCGTCTGAAGATAGAGACCGCGCTGCAAGATTTGAACAGGGATTATGGGGCTATCAAGCATAACCACGAGGCGCTCCTGGCTCGGCGCGAGACCGCCAGACTGTCGGAGAATATAGAGCAGAATACCGATTCGGTTAAATTCAGGGTAGTGGACCCCCCACAAGTTCCTTCCAAACCTTCAGCTCCCAATAGAATACTGTTATCTACCGGGGTATTGGCGGGTGCTATCCTGGCAGGTGCTGGTTTGGCTATTCTCATCTCGATCTTGCGGCCAACGTTTAACTCGACGCAAAAATTGAGGGACGTGACGGGCCTTCCCATACTTGGCACTGTTTCGATGCACTGGATTCCAGAGATCAAGATGCGTAAATGGAGAGAGTTCTTGCAGTTTTGCTCAGCGCTTGCGGTTCTTCTAGTAGTATTTGCAGGAATCGTCGTATTGGAAATGAAAGGAATTAACTTAACGTCAATATGAGGAAATAACGGGAGCCACTGGCCGGTGAGTATAATCGAAAAAGCTTTAGAAAAAGCTGTAGAGCAGTCAAGCTCAAAAGAACCGGTACAGGACCTTGCTTCGGGTCCCGGCGACTCGGCTCTACCTGTCGATACTGCCCGAAGAGACGTAGAGACAACAAAAAAAACAGCAGAGACCAAAAGGGTTCAGATTCAGTGGTCTCATCTGGAAGAAAAAGGTATGCTGCTTCCGGATAAAGCGAACAGCCAGATGGCCGAGGAATATCGTATCATCAAGCGTCCTTTGCTGATGAACGCTTTTCCAGAGGAAGAGAATGGAATCGAAAATGCGAATCTGATTCTGGTAACAAGCAGTGTGCCGGGTGAAGGCAAGACGTTTACTGCCGTGAATCTGGCGCTCAGCATAGCGATGGAACGCGATAAGACTGTTTTACTGGTAGATGGAGATGTAGCCAAACCTTCCATTTCACAACTGCTAGGTATCGAATCGGAAATAGGTTTGATTGACCTTTTGCAGCATAGCGACATGTCTTTTTCTGACGCGCTGTTGAGAACCGACATACCGAACCTGACCGTACTGCCGGCGGGTAGACAACACCGTCATTCGACGGAAATATTGGCAAGCGATGCCACGAAGCGTTTGGCTAGAGAACTATCCGAACGTTATGCAGATAGAATCGTTATATTTGATTCTCCTCCTTTGCTGGCAGCGGCTCAAGGTTCGGTTCTGGCGAGTCTCGTCGGCCAAGTGGTTCTGGTAATTGAGTCCGAAATAACCCCGCAACACGTCGTTCAAGAAGCAATCGGCAAACTGGATGCGTGCGACGTAATTGGCTGCGTATTGAATAAGACCAACAAGGGATTTGGTTTTAGTTATTACGGCTATGGTTATGGCTATGGGCATTATGGACAACAATATAACCAGAACTGATACCGCCGCCTTAGGTTTTGTCATACTGAAAATTCAAACTGCTAAAGTAATTGTCTTGTTGGGACTTGCTCTTTTACAGTCCCAAGCCAAGGGAGCTACTTGGCAAGTTACACCAAGCTTAACGCTACGGGAGATCTACTCAAACAATATTAATTTTGCCCCATCAGGGCGTGAGGAGGATGCATTTGTAACTGAACTCACCCCAGGCATTTTTGCGCGTCGTGCCGCCGGCCGATTGAATTTGAATTTGAATTACCGAATGCAGAATCTGTTTTATCAAGGAGGTAACCGGCCCAGCGTGATCAATAATCAACTGCAGGCATTGGCCAGAGCGGAACTGCTCAAAAACTCCGTTTTCTTGGATGTAAACAGCACAATCGCTCAAGTAAACAACAATAACGCTGGCCGCATTGCATTCGATAACATATCGGGGCCGCGTGGCAATACTTCAGAGTACAGGACATTCAGAATTAGCCCATACTGGAGACCGCACTTGGGTGGTTATGTGGTCGGTGAAGCGCGAACGGCTTATAGCACGTTTTCAACCGGCGGTAATACGTCGCTTTCTTCCTCTGATATTCTTGAGGAACGAATCAACTTACAAAACGGGCCTGAACTTTATCCCTTGTCGTGGAGAATGAACTTTCTGAACCAAGATATAAAACGCGATGCAGGAAGTGCCGGTAATAACGCCATCTTAAATAACGATGTCAGATTCCAGAACTATAATGGTGAACTTCGCTATCATATTGGCAGGAAGTATGCCGTGTTCGGGCAAGCGGGTAACTTCAACAATAAGTTTCCAGGTAACGCGAACACGAATTTTACCAGAAACGGGTCTTATTGGACGGCAGGCGGAGCGTGGACACCAAGCCCGAGACTGGCCCTACAGGGGGGATATGGCCCGAAAAACAGCTTCGTTTCGTTATTCATGCTCCCTACGAAGCGAACTACCTTCCTAGTAACTTACCGTGATAGCAAGGTGGGCGGTACAACGACTGGTGTGAATCAATTTGGCGCCGTTGGTCCGGGAATTGGCAACCTCGGGCCTGGAATCGGAGGGATTGGGGCAGGGTTTGACGGGCTCAGCACGGGGATAGGCGGCACCGCGGTGGGTGGTAGCAATATTGGAATCAACAACCAGTTTGGAAATATAAATAGAGGCAAGACCTGGTTTGGTTTATTTAGGCACCAGACTCGCAGGACAATATGGGATGCGGCTTATTTCGTAAGTACGACGACGGTACAGCAGTTACTGCTAGAGCAGCCCGTTTTCCCACTGCCAGGTCAAGATCAGTTCGCCAATCCTGCCGTAGATCCCGTAACCGGCTTGCCATTTCGCCCGATCGATATACCGGTGTTGACTGATGATGTGCTGACCCGGAAACGCGGACAACTCTCCGTTTCCGGCAATACGGGAAAGAGTAATATCTCTCTAACGGCCTATCAGGAAGATAGGACTTTTCAGACCTTGTTAAAC
The DNA here is from genome assembly GCA_902812445.1 of Methylococcaceae bacterium. GTDB lineage: Bacteria > Pseudomonadota > Gammaproteobacteria > Methylococcales > Methylococcaceae > CADDZF01. The sequence goes on from CADDZF010000022.1 coordinate 24,658, forward strand.
GATCAAACCGTAATGGGTTTAACCGGTGTTTGGAGCTGGCGTTTTGCTAAGCGAGCAAGCTCGATACTGAGAACATCCTGGCAGGAGATCGATATTAAGAGAACCGATATAAAAAATGACTTCACGAACGTTTCCCTTGGGCTGAACCGCAATTTCACGCGATATATCAGTGGATATCTCGAATTTCGACACCTGCTACAAACGTCGAATCGATCAAACAACGAGTTTGACGAAAGTCGGATAACCGCCAGTTTGAACGTCAGGTTTTAAATTTTGCCATGTACGATGCTTTTTACAATCTGAAAAAGAAGCCTTTTCAGCTCAACCCAGATCCTGAATTCTTCTTCAATAGTGCGGTGCACAAGCGCGCATTGGCCTATTTGCGATATGGCTTGGCGCAAGGTGAGGGATTCATCGTCGTGACCGGCGCGCCTGGAACCGGTAAGACAATGCTGGTCAAAGAATTATTTGAGAATATCAGAAATGACAACATTGTCGCGGGGTTGATGGTGACTTCGCAAGTAGGCGCCGAAGATACACTGCGAATTATCGCTGCTACGTTCGGATTATCCTATGATGGCGATGCAAAAGCGATACTGCTGAAAAATCTGGAAAATTTTTTCAAGGACCAAGCCAGACACGGAAAACGCGTGCTGCTAGTCGTCGACGAAGCGCAAAATCTTCCACCCCAGTCGCTAGAAGAGCTGCGCATGCTGCTCAATTTTGAACTGGACGGAAGATCCATCTTCCAGGTCTTTATGCTCGGCCAGGATGAGCTTCGTGTGACGCTGCAGGCCGATCGCATGGAACAGGTGAGGCAGCGGGTCACGGCAACGTACCATTTGAGGCCGCTGGAAAGCGAAGAGACCAAAGAATATATCTTGCATCGCCTGGCAACTGCAGGCTGGAAAAAAGATCCTGAATTCTCGGAGGACGCTTTTCGCGATATTTATCGATACTCGCAGGGCATACCCCGCATTATCAACACGCTGTGTGATCGCCTGTTACTGTATGGTTTTCTCGAGGAACTGCATGACTTCGACGTCGAGCGGGTCAAAATCGTTATTGATGAAATAGAGGAAGATTCTTCGCACAGGCCCGAAACGCGGAACGAATTGGCCGGCCAGCTTCAATCGAGCGCTGTCAATATAGAAACCAGTGCCCCGCCTGTAAACGGCAGTTTGGAAGAGCGTCTGCATTATTTAGAGAATGCTGTAGCGGTATTGAAGAAAACGATGCAGAAAGAGCGCGCCCTGCTGCGAAAGGCCGTCTTAATCCAGCTCGATATGGATAGTGTTTACGAAGAATCGGCTGACGATAGGATGTAGTCTGAATGGGTAGACGCATGTTTCCCCCGGTACTGATGTGTATAGTCGGCGCGCGGCCTAATTTTATGAAAATTGCGCCGATCGCGACGGAACTGCAGAAGCATAAGGACGCGTTGCGATTGTCTTTGGTCCATACCGGCCAGCACTATGATGAGGCAATGAAAGGGGCGTTCTTCAATCAACTCGGTATTCCGCAGCCGGATGTCGACCTCGAAGTAGGCTCGGGCTCACACGCTGTTCAAACGGCCCAGATCATGCTCCGATTCGAGCCCGTGCTCGATACGGTAAAGCCCTTTGCGGTGTTGGTGGTAGGCGATGTCAATTCAACGATTGCCTGCAGTTTAGTGGCGGTCAAGAAAAATATCCCCATCATTCATATAGAGGCGGGTCTTAGAAGCTATGACCGCCAGATGCCAGAGGAAGTTAACCGCGTTTTAACCGATCAAATTTCTGAATTATTGTTCACTACCGAGCGCTCAGCCAAACTGAATTTGCTGCGGGAAGGCATCGGGGAGGCAAAGATTCATTTTGTCGGTAACGTAATGATAGATTCTCTGCTGAATCACTTAAAGCAGGCGGTCCCTTATCAGACAACCTTAAGAAATTCCACTGGCGCGCTGCCGCAATGCGTCCTACCGAATGGCTATGGTGTATTGACGCTGCATCGTCCTTCCAATGTCGACGATCCCGTTGTCTTGGAAAGGTTGCTCGGCGTGGTCTCATCCGTAAGTCGAAAGCTGCCGATTTTATTTCCGATTCATCCACGGACTCGGAAAATGATAGAACAGACGAGACTGGGGAACCTTGTCAAGCAGCCTGCTATTTTGTCCATTCCACCGGTAAGCTATTTTGAAATGTTGGGTTTGATGAAGTCGGCCAAGCTGGTGCTGACCGATTCGGGTGGCGTACAGGAAGAAACGACCGCGCTGGGTATACCGTGCATCACCTTGCGCGAAAACACCGAGCGTCCGATCACGGTTGAAGAGGGTACGAATACCGTCGTGGGCAGTGATCCTGAGACGATTCTGAGCTGCGTTGACGATATCCTGCAGACGGGCGGGAAAGCCGGCAAGGTTCCCGAATACTGGGATGGTAAGGCAGCCTCGCGCATCATCAAGATCGTGCAAGAAACCATATTGAGCCACTAAGGAAATAATCTATACCGATGGAGAAGGCACCCCCGCTGATCAACGCCATGACGGTCGATGTCGAGGATTACTTCCAGGTTTCTGCATTTGAACGGTATATTTCGCGCGATGAATGGGACAAGCTTCCGGGCCGGGTCGAGAGAAATACCGACAGAATTCTTGAGTTATTTGCCGAGCGGGGCGTAAGCGCCACTTTTTTTACTTTAGGCTGGGTAGCCGAACGCTATCCCGAGCTGATCAGGCGAATAGTCGATGCCAAGCACGAGTTGGCCTGCCACGGCTATAGCCACGTGCGGGTAACGCAGCAGACGCCCAAAGCGTTTCACAGCGATGCGACACGCGCCAAGGATTTGCTTGAAAATATCGGCGGAGTCGAAGTCAAGGGTTATCGTGCAGCCAGTTACTCGATCGGCGCGAGCAATCTCTGGGCCCTAGACGTGCTTGAAGATATCGGTTTTTTATACAGTTCAAGCATCTATCCCGTAAGACACGATCTGTATGGCATGCCGGAAGCGCCACGTTTTGCTTTTCGACCCTGCAAGCCCGACGGGCTGCTCGAAATCCCGGTTAGCACGTGGCAGCTTGCGGACACAAAGCTGCCCTGCGGAGGGGGCGGGTATTTCAGGTTGTTGCCCTATACATTCTCGAAATGGGCGCTGATGCGCGTTAATCAACGGGATAGACAGCCCTGTGTATTCTATTTTCATCCCTGGGAAATAGATCCCGACCAGCCACGGCAGAGCGGAATAAGCGTTAAGACGCGTTTTCGCCATTATCTAAACCTTTCCAGGATGAAGGACCGCCTATCCCGTCTATTACAGGATTTCCACTGGGGCACGATGGAAAGTATTTTTTTATCTTCGGCGAGCGGCCGGCTCAGCACGCCTACTCTCGAACGTAGCGGGAAAACTTGACAGCGGACTCCCGGATTCTCGTTGGCAATGGAAATCAAAAATCTCGACCATTCTGCTAGACCGCGATGGGATCGTTTCGTCGAACGCTGCCCTGAGGCGAGCTTCTTTCATAAATCTGGCTGGCAAAGCGTCATCGAACGTGCGTTCGGACATCGAACGCACTATTTATATGCCGAACAGGACGGCACTATCGTTGGCGTGCTGCCTTTAGGTCATGTCAAGAGCCTGTTATTCGGTAACGCTTTGATATCGCTGCCTTTCTGTGTCTATGGTGGTATTGCCGCAGAATCCGGACAGGCGCGAAAAGCGCTTGATGAAGCCGCCTGCGAGCTCGCACGCGAGCTTAAGGTCGACTATTTGGAAATGCGCAACCGTCATCAGCAGCGTCAAGACCGCCCTGCTAAAGATCTGTATGTCACCTTTCGCAAAGAAATTGATCCTGATCCCGCGAAGAATATGCAGGCAATTCCGAGAAAGCAGCGCGCCATGGTGCGCAAAGGTATCAGCGCTGGCCTTCAGAGCGTAATCGATCCTTGCATCGACCGCTTTTACCACGCCTACGCCACGAGCGTCCGAAATCTCGGAACCCCGGTTTTTGCAAAAAAGTATTTTGCGATCTTGAAAGACGTTTTTCCCGAGGAGTGTGAAATTCTGAGCATCGAGCATCAAGGCCGCGTCGTTAGTAGCGTCTTGAATTTCTATTTTCGCGATGAGGTCTTGCCTTACTACGGCGGCGGCACCGATGAGGCGCGCGAACTCAAGGCGAATGACTTCATGTACTGGGAAGTCATGCGCCGTGCGGTGGAGCGTGGCACAAAGCTATTCGATTACGGACGCAGCAAGCAGGGTACGGGCTCCTACCGGTTTAAAACGCATTGGGGATTTCAGCCCGAACCCCTGTATTATGAATACGAACTGATCAATGGCAGCAAGCTGCCGGATATCAATCCGTTGAATCCGAAATACCGGGTTCTCATCGCCGCTTGGCAGAAACTTCCCGTCGCAGTCAGCAAGCTGATAGGTCCGTGGGTGGCAAGGAATCTGGGATGAAACCGAGCCCGGATTGCGATAACTTTCGCAATGAAAGAACTGCTTTTTCTCGCTCATAGAATCCCTTATCCACCCAACAAAGGCGATAAGATTCGCTCTTTTAATGTCCTCAAGCATTTGTGTCGGTCCTATCGCGTACACGTCGGGGCATTCATCGACGATCCACACGATCTTCGCTACGTCCCGACGGTTCAAACGCTCTGTAAAGGCGAAACCTGTTTGC
>CADDZF010000023.1 GCA_902812445.1 Methylococcaceae bacterium
TCGACGCTCTGGAGGATCACTTGGAAGACAGCTTGAGAACGCTGGAAAACGACCACGGCCGAGTCCATTCGATCGTCGCTTGGCCATGGATCATAGATTCACTTCAGAATTAGAAATGGAATTAGGCTGTCCAGCCGGCCATCGGCGGGCGAAACGGCGGCCTACGCGTAGCTGTAGCCTGCGTGATCCTAGCCTTCACGAGGGGACGGAGCGGTTGGGGACACCCGCACCGCCGGGTATCTCGCAACCGGTGTCCGGGAACGCTTGGCTGATTTCAGTGCGTGCCTCGGGGAGTTTTTTCCAGGCTTCCCGAGCCACCGGGTCCGCTTTCGGATGGCGCTGGTCGGGTGCCAGCTTGCGCCCGCCCTGCCGGTGCCGCATCCGATAGACGGTGGAAAGCGCCACCGGCCGGCCCACGTGGGACTCCTGCGCCGCCTGGATCGGGGGGACGATTCACACCCCACCGGCTTTCGCTTCCTCCCGATACGGCGCGAGAAACGCCGCTTCCGGTTCCGGGGTCAAGCGTGCTCGACGCCGTCCCCCTCTCGGCGGCTGGGGGCGTTCCTCACCCTGGACAATCCGCTCGAAGCGGCGCCGCAGCCGGCACACCCAGCCGGGCGAGAGGCCGAGCGCGGCGGCGGTTTGCCGCAGGGTCAACCCCCGTTCCAAGGGTAAGACGACCGCTTGCGCCCTCTTCAACCGGAAACTCGCCGACTGGCTCGTCTTCTACAACGCCGAACGACCCCACCATTCCCTCGGCCAACAATCCCGCTATCCTTCCTCCTCCAACACCAACCCGAGTGCCAAAGGTAGTGGACGCATACACGGTGTTGCGCGGCGGAGGTCTTTACGGGAAAATTGCAGCCCTCCGGTCCCGACGGTCGTCGCAAATCGCCGGAGCACGAAACAACAACGGGGTCTCATTCTGTTACGCAAGCATTTTTGATGCGTCTGATGGAGACCCGGAGCCGCTTTGTGAAACTCAGCGCCGAACAGTTCAGAGCGTGGAACCACAAAAGTATCACCTTACTGGGCATGTCGGGAGTGGGCAAAACCCGGCTCGCCTATCTGCTACGCAAGCAGGGCTGGTTCCACTATTCCGGTGACTATCGGATCGGCACGCGCTATCTGGGCGAGCCGATTCTCGACAATATCAAGCTCGAGCTCATGCGGATTCCGCTGCTGAGGGATTTACTGCGCTCGGATTCCATTCACATCAGCAACAATCTTTCGGTGGACAACCTCGCGCCGGTTTCGACGTTTCTCGGCAAATTGGGCAATCCCGAGCGCGGCGGCCTCAGTCTGAAGGAATTCAAACGGCGTCAGCGGCTGCACCGGACCGCTGAAATCGCAGCCATGCGGGACGTCCCCGAGTTCATTTTCAAGGCCAGGGCCATCTACGGGTATGACAAGTTCGTCAACGACGCCGGGGGCAGTCTGTGCGAGCTGGACGATCCCGAGCTGCTCGAGATCCTGGCCGGGCATAGCGTGATTCTGTATATCCGGGCGACGCATAAAGACGAGCAGGAGCTCATTCGCCGCGCCCGGCTGGACCCCAAGCCGCTGTACTACCGGGAGCCCTTTCTGGACGAGCAGCTCGCCATCTATCTGGAGGAGCGGAAGCTGCCCTATGCCGCGATGATCGATCCGGACGAATTCGTACGCTGGATTTTCCCCCGGCTGTTCTACTCGCGCATTCCGCGTTATGAGCAGATCGCCGCGCAATACGGCTATAGCGTGACGACGGAGGAACTGACGGCGGTGAACGACGAGGCCGATTTTCTCGGCTTGCTGGACGCCGCGATCGCCCGGAGGTTCTATCAGAATGTCGCGGTTTGAGCCTAAAAGCGGCGCTCGCTTGCCGAACTTCGTCCCCGAGAATGCTCTGTCACCATGCCTTTAGTCGCCAATTCATCGCTGCCGACCTACGAGGCCTTGAAAAAGGAAGGCGAAACCGTTATCCCCCGGCAGATCGCCCTCCACCAGGACATCCGCGAGCTCCATATCGGGCTGCTCAACATGATGCCGGACGCCGCCTTGGCCGCCACCGAACGGCAATTCTTCCGATTGATCGGCGACAGCAATCAGATCGTCCAGTTCTACATGCATCCGTTTACGCTGCCTCAACTCCGGCGGGGGCCGGAAGCCAGGGCTTACGTTGCAAGCTACTATGAGACGTTCGAACAGATCAAGAATGCCGGACTGGACGCCCTGATCATCACCGGAGCCAACGTGGCCGGCGCTGACCTGGCGCAGGAAGATTTCTGGGCGCCGCTGATCGAGGTCGTCGAATGGGCCTATGCCAACGTCACCTCGACGCTCTGTTCCTGCCTGACCACCCACGCGGTGCTGCAGTTTCGCTACGGGCAGCGGCGCCAGCGGTTGCCCGCCAAGCGCTGGGGCGTTTTTGCACATCGGGTGAAGGACCGCCATCACCCGCTAGTCGCCGGGGTCAACACGCGATTCGACGTCCCGCACTCGCGCTATAACGAAGTTACGCGCGACCAGTTTGAACGGTCGGGATTGCACGTGCTGGTGGAGAGCGAGCAGGCCGGCGTTCACCTGGCGGTCAGCGAGGACGGCTTTCGGCTGGTGTTTTTTCAGGGACACCCGGAATACGACACGATCAGCCTGCTCAAGGAATACAAGCGCGAGGTGTTGCGCTTTGGCGCGGGAGAGCGGGAAGACTATCCGCCTTTTTTGGAAAACTACTTTTCTCCCTTGCTGGAAGCCATTCTCGATGAATATGCCGAACAGGTGCGTGCGGCAATGAGGAGCGGCATCGCCATCCCGCCGTTCCCCGAACCACTAATTGCACCGCGTCTCGACAACACCTGGCACGACACCACCGAAGCAATCATCAACAACTGGCTGGGGAAAATCTATCAGATCACCAATACCGATCGCTGCGTTCCCTTCATGGAGGGAATCGATCCTGACGATCCGCTTGGAATCAGGCGCTAGCACGCTTTAAGCGACCAGCCGCGCGAGAGGCGCGATTTTCCGCGGCCGAATCCCCCATTAAGCTAGCAGCCGCAGTCCCGGCGGCAGCGCCTCGCCGAACATTCGCTTCTCGTCCGCCTCGTCCAGCACCTTGACCTCGGTGATCAGCTCGACCCAGCTTTCCGGCGCCTTGGCCAGATGCAGGCGCTCGATGGTCCGCTGGCGCAGCTGCGGGTCCAGATCACGCTGCCGGTCGCCGCTCGGGCGGGCGATGAGGGCGGCGGCAAAGCCGATGAAAGGCGTTTTCTTCCAGTCGTACGCAAATAGGGTTTCCAGCCATGCGGCGGCGATCTCGCGCGGCACGACGGTGTGCGCACTGCCATGAAACGGCACGCGGGCAGCGATGCGGCCGAGCGCCCACCAGTTCTGTTCGGGTTCGCTCGGCTTTTTGAGCCGCTGCAGCAGCCACTCGCCCAGTGCGATCTTGCGCTCGACGGGCAGACGCTCCAGCACCGCTGCCAGGCGGACCATGTCCTCGTAACTGCGCTTGGCCGCCTGGGATGCGCTCGCGCCGCGCCGCGTAGCGTCCGGATTGATGAAGTCGGCGATGTCGGCAAATACGACCTGCTGCGCTTCGGCGCTCAGGCCGCCGGCGATGCGCCGCCACAGCGTCCACCATTCGGCCCAGTTCTGTACCTCGTTGACGAACTGGATGCCCTGTCCGTAGATCGTCCACAGTCGCTCCACCCGCCAGTCGTCGAGCGGAAAGCCGAAGCCCGGTCGCAGACAGTAGCCGGCGAGGCTCAGCCAGATGCGTTCGTGATCGGCAGAGCGGCGCCGATGCTCGACGCCGGACCACAGGGCCGCGAACAGTTCGCGCAGCAGCGGCGTATTCCAGCCCTCGCGCTTGCCGAGGAGCTTTTCCAGTTCGACGCGCAAGCTCTTAACCATCTTGGCGTCGATCTGCCGGGCCTTTTTGCCGAATACCAGCCGGATGCGCCCGGCGGCCTCTCCGTAGCGCGGCTGCAGGATCTTGTCTGAGAGCACGGTTCTCGCCGCCACGCCTTGCCGCAATTGAAATTCGAGGTTCCAGCGCTGCTCCGGATCATCCAGCGCGACGCACTGAATGCGTAGCCCCCCCACGTCGGTGAGCATCGCGGCAAGCTGCACCTCGATGTTCTGGCGGCCTTTGCGATCGTCTGGGCCGAAGGCGATCGCCAAGGGCGGCAGAGGCTGAAAGCGTTCATCATCGACAGCGATCACATCGCCCGGCTGGTAGTGCGCATCGTCGGTCGAAGAGACCAGGTGGAAGCGCACCGGCCGGCCCAGCTGCAGCGCGAACGTGCGCTCAGACAACCGCACTTCGCGTCCTTCCTCGCTGCCCCGCGGCAGCATGCAGACGGCTTTGGGCGCATCGGCGTCATCGCTCGCCACCAACAGGAAATAACTACGCGCCGCACCGCCGCCGATCTTTTTGATCGCGTGGCCGCGCCGCGCCATGCCGAACGCGACCGCGCCGCAAGCCACGGCCAAATCGGGACGCTGGTTTTCGAGTCGCCGCGGAGGGCTGCCGCGCCACGCTGAAATCAGGTCGAACAGTCGCTGGACGATCGCCAGGCTGCGAAACACGCCGCCATTCAGCAACACTGCATCGGGCATCGGCGGTCCATCCGGATGGCCTAGCGCTTCCTGCGCGGCCAGCCGGTGGTGATTCAGGAAAGCCGCCAGGTGTTTGCTGATAGAAGGGTCCGCCGCATACGGCAGCCCGAATTCGACGACGCCGCTGCGTTTCCGGTCCGGATAATCGGCAAGCCCGCTGAGAGGGAAAAAGCCGTCCAGTACGAGGGTCCGCACTTCCTCTCGGGAAAGCTCGGTCGAGCGCGTTCCGCCGATGAGTTTAGAGCCGCTGCCCAGCAGTGTCACCGTCGCCGCTTCGGACATATCGTCCGCTAACAGATGTTCCTTGGCGGCGCGGCATTGTTCGATAAGCTGCGCAAACTCTCCGGCGGAAAGACGCCTCGAACCGGAGACGATACGCTGTTCGGCCAGCTGCGCCAAGGTCAGATCGATGTTGTCGCCGCCCAGCATCAGGTGATCGCCCACCCCAATCCGCGTCAGCACGGGCTCCTGGCTCTTCGGCTCGACCTTGATCAGGGTCAGGTCGGTCGTGCCGCCGCCGATATCGCAAACCAGCAGCAGACGAATATCGGCCAGTGCGCGGTGCAGGGAGGCCTGGTGCAGCCACAACCAGTCGTAGCAGACCGCCTGCGGCTCTTCCAGCAGGTGCACCTGCGGAAGTCCCGCCAGGCGCGCTGCTTCCAGCGTTAGCGAACGGGCCGCTTCATCGAACGAGGCGGGCACGGTGAGGACAATGTCCTGTTCCTCGAGCGGATAGTCGGCAAACCCCGCAGCCCAGGCTGCGCGGACGTGGGCGAGGTAGCTGGCACTGGCGATGAGTGGCGAAACTTTGGCGACGTCGACGGCGCCCCAAGGCAATATCGGCGCCGTGCGGTCGACCGATGCGTGGGAAAGCCAACTCTTGGCGCTCGCCACCAGACGCCCCGGCGTTTTCGCGCCGAGCATGCGGGCGAATTCGCCGATCACCGCAGGGGTCACTGGATCGTCCAGCTCGAATGGCGGCCAGGGTAGCGTGACATCGGCTGGCGCCAGTTCGCCTTCGGTCCAGTGATAACGCACCGACGGCAGCAAAGGTCGCGCGGCGACTTCGCCCGGTCCGATCAATTGCTCGATGGGAAAAAGCTCGATTGGCGCTGTCGCGCCGTGGGCGGCGTCGGCATACGCAACGACGGTATGGGTCGTGCCGAGATCGATGCCGACCAGATAGCGCGCGCTCATGCGCTATTCCTCGAACGGCCGGAACCCCTTGTTGGCCGCCGTCTCAGCTGGCTTCACTTGCATCGTCCACCGCTCGCGCGATGTCTTCAATCTGCGCCGGGCAGGCAGCCTGCTGCTGAGGTGGCAATTCTTCGCTGTCTCCGGGTTGCCGCGGGATGGCGTCCCCGTCTTCGCGGGTGGGCGCTTCAGGACCTGCCTTGCCGCGAACGTCGAATTCGATCTTCCAGCGCTCCTCACCCTGCCTGGCCACTGCTTCCAATTGCAAGGTACCCACTTCCGTGACCGCCGCGGCGAGCTGTACCGGGACGACCTCGCCCGCCTTGTGCTGTTCGACGGGCAGGGTGACTTCGATCTCGTCGAGCTCGTCCAGCTCACCCTCGGACCAGTAGTCGAGCCGCGCGCCGACGTGGTCCTCGCGCCGCACCGTGGACGCGAAGAAGCGGAAGCGCACCGGTTCGCCGACCACCAGGCCAAATTCATACGGCGGCAGTTCAGCCTCCGTGCCTTCCTCCATGCCGAACGGTGCGATGCACAGCGCCTGCAGTGGCGGCGGGAAACCAGGCACCGCCGGCATGGCGCTCTCCACGCCGACATAGTAGGAGGCCGCCGTGCCGCCACGGATGCGCACGCCTTTCCCCTCACGCACATGGCCGTAGTAGGCAGCACCGCGGGCCACCGCAAGGTCGAGGTCGGCGCCTTCCAACAGCCTGGCGACCGGCGCCTGATCGCCGGCCAGCCAGCCGTTCAAGACATCCATCAGGCGGCGCGACAGCCCCTCGGCCTTAAACACGCCGCCGTTCAGCAGCACAGCGGTGGGGTGGATGAAGCGCGCCTGTTCGGGCACGTTGAAGCCTTGCAGCTCGTCCGTGGCATTTAGCTGGCGACTGAGGAAGGCCGCCAGATGGCAGGTGATGCGGGCGTCCTTGGCATAGGGCAGCCCAATGGTCGTCAAGCCGGTGCGCGCTTGCGCCAGGGGGCGTTCGGACACGTCGATTTGGGGGAAAAAGCCCTCCACCAGAGCCGCGTCGACTTCTTCCCGCGTCAGCTCGGTGCGCAGCGTGCCACCGATGAGCTGAGAGCCCCGGCTGGGCACGACGACGGCGATTTCCGCTTGGGTCGGATCGGAGAGGAGCGCTTCCTTGGCGTCTCGGCAACCGTGGGTGAGAGCTTGGATTTGCCACGGTTCCAGCCGCCGACCCTGCGCCTCCAGCTTCATCCTGAGCACGTACGCCAGTGCCAGGTCCATGTTGTCGCCGCCCAGAAGGATGTGATCACCGATGGCGACGCGGTGCAAAATCAGGTTGCCGTCTTCTTCTGTGACCGCAATCAGTGACAGGTCGGTGGTGCCGCCGCCCACGTCTACGACCAGAATGATGTCCCCGACCTTGACTTGTTCGCGCCACTGGCCGCCACTGGCCTGGATCCAGCTATACAGCGCGGACTGCGGTTCCTCCAGCAGAATCGCATTGCCCAAGCCCGCCGCACGGGCTGCTTCGACCGTCAGATCGCGCGCAGCGGGGTCGAACGAGGCGGGTACGGTGAGGGTGACCGATTGCTCGTTCAGGGGCGCTTCGGGATACCTCGCGTTCCAGGCGTCGCGCAGGTGCTGCAGGTAGTAAAGCGAGGCCTGTAGTGGCGAGATGCGCTTCACCTCTTCTGGCGCCTGCACCGGCAGAATCGGCGCCCGGCAATCAACGCCAGAATGGCAGAGCCAGCTCTTGGCGCTGGCGACCAGGCGGATTGGCGTCTTACTGCCGAGCTGACGAGCCAGTTCGCCGACGATGGCGTCCGGATGGCTGGTCCACGGCAGCACCAGATCGCTTTCGGCGAGCTCCGCTTCATGCGCCTGGTAGAGGAACGACGGTAATTGCTGCTTGTCGCCGATGACGCCGGGCGAGGTCAGTTGCGGAATGTCGAGGACATCAACGGCAACCTTCTCGCCGTCCACCTGCTGCAGATCGACATAGGAAACCACGCTATTCGTTGTACCGAGATCGATGCCGACCGCGTAGCGCTTGCGTTCGTCGTTCACAATTCCACCTCCGCCGCGGCTAAAATACTGGGATCGTGCCCTTCCGCCAGCTTGGGCAACTTGATTTTTCGAACGCGCCAGCCCCGATGCACCAGCGTGCCGGTGAACGGCGCGTCGCCGACGATGTTGCCGGTCAGCCGGACTGCCGAGGCATCGAAGCCTTTCGGCAGCGAGACGCGGGTGTTTTCCGCCTCCTGGCGCACCGGCTCGAATTCGAAGTGCTCGTGCAGGACCTTGTGACAACCTTCGTGCACCACGCGGGCCGCGGCGCCGATTTCGGCATCCGAGTAACTGCCGACTTTCTCTTCGATGAAGTCGATGAAGCGGGCCTCCTGCTGCAACAGCCCCAACACCTGCAGGGCCGCATCCGGCGTGGCTTCCCTGACGACGACAGGTTCGATTTTTGCCGGCTTTTCGGTAACTTCGCGACCGCTCGGCTGCTTGGGCACGACCGGCGCCGGCGCGCTGGGCGCCGGTGGCTGCTGTTCGATGACGACGGCCGATTTATTTCTTCTCAGCATCGCAATCACCACGGCGGACAGCAGCAACACCTGGATCAGCAGCAGTAACAACACCAGCGCGGCGAGTCCGGCGTGGACGGCGTCCAGCGTTGTAGGGATAAGGGTCAAGTCGATCTGCATCAGGAACAACCTCTTAAGTCACGTCTGTTCAAAGGAACTGGGCGCGCCGTGGCCGCTTTTCAAGCATACTGCCCCGGCGCGCCAACTCCGCCCCGTTAATTGTGCGGCTGCGCCTGGGCCGAGATGATGGTGCGCAGAACGTCCCGCGTCCCCTGGACCCGCTTCATGCGGAGATACCGATCGGCGATGAGCGGCGGTACTTTTTCCTCGGCGAACACCTGGCGGATGGCGGTCAGGCGGTCCTCGCATCGCTTGAGGATGAGGTCGGTCAGGGTACCTGCATCGAGACGGCTTCCAGCCTGCTGTTGTATGGCTTGATCGAGACATTGGCGGTATTCCGTGGTCGTGCTGTTGATCTTCTGGATAGCGCCGGCGGAGAGCGTGCTGGGCGCCCACTTTGCATCGGCCCGGCAAGAAAGGGAGGCGAGCAGGAAAAGTCCCGCCATGGTCGCGGTCAGTAAGGATTTCATCATTTCGATTTCACATGGCACAGCTTTTGTTTAAAATTCGATAATTGTACGCTAGGTTGGAAATTATAAAAAATCCGTCCACTTGAAGGACAGCGTCGTAGTAGAATTGACGCATCGATGAGGCCATTGGCAGTTCAGGGAGCACTCAAGTGACCAAGAAGACGAATCCACCCGAAGCGGTGCAACCGGCTGGCCAGCCCGCACGATCGCCAGCGCAAAAGCCCTCGCCCGCCAAGCCTGCGAGCAAACGCTCCGATCCCACGCGCTATGGGGATTGGGAAAAAAACGGCCGCTGCATCGACTTTTGAATAGGTTTTTAGCAGGCGGCCGAGCTGATTTGCAACCCATTGCTTTACACCGGGCGTTAAACGCGAGAGGATTTTTAGCGTCCATTTCGATCCGATGGACCTTTTCAAGGTCCTAAATTCTGCATCTGAGGAGTACTATGGTAACCGACGAACGCCCGCTTTCACCTCACCTGCAAATTTACCGTCTGCCGCTGACCGCGGTTTTGTCCTTTGCCCATCGCCTGACGGGCGTTTTTCTGACGCTAGGTATGCTGCTGCTGGTCGTCTGCCTGGTGGCCGTGGCGGAAGGTCCCGCAGCGTTTGCTGACGTGCAGGTTTTTCTGCGCTCCTGGATTGGCCTGATCCTGCTTTGGGGTTGGATCTATGCGCTCTTTTTCCATTTGTGCCACGGCGTTCGGCATCTGGTATGGGATACCGGCTGCGGCCTCAGGCGTGACTATCTGGATCGCATGGGCACTATCGAGGTCCTCGTCTCGGTCGTGCTGACGCTGGTGGTCGGGTGGTTATCGTGGACCATGGTGTAAGGAGGCGTGATGAATTATCGAACACCCTTGGCTAGAGCAAGAGGTCTCGGCGCGGCGCGCGAAGGCTTGCATGCGTGGTGGCGGCAACGGGTCACGGCCGTTGCCCTGATTCCCCTGAGCCTATGGTTCGCGCTGTCGCTCGCCCTGTTGCCGCAGACCGACTACGCCTCGCTGGTGCGCTGGATCACTTCTCCTTGGAACACCGTCCTATTGATTTCGGTGATCATCATCAGCTTCTATCACGCCACGCTGGGTCTACAGGTCATCATCGAGGACTATGTCCACGGTGACGCGGTGAAACTCATCAGCCTATTGGCCATGAAACTGGTGCTGGCATTTCTGGCGCTGACCGCCTCGTTCGCGTTGCTGCGCATCGTGTTTGTGGATTGAGCGAAGCGGATGGGAAAAGCATACGAAATCACCAAACACACGTACGATGCGGTTGTCGTGGGCGCCGGCGGAGCGGGTTTGCGGGCGACGTTCGGCATGGCGGAGAAAGGCTTGAAAACCGCGTGCATAAGCAAGGTATTTCCTACCCGCAGCCACACGGTCGCGGCGCAGGGTGGCATCAGCGCGGCGCTCGGCAACATGGGTGAGGATGACTGGCGCTGGCACATGTACGACACGGTGAAAGGTTCGGACTGGCTGGGCGATCAGGACGCCATCGAATACATGTGCCGGGAAGCCATCCCGGCCGTCATTGAGCTGGAACACTACGGCGTGCCGTTTTCCCGCACCGAGAACGGCCGGATTTATCAGCGACCGTTCGGTGGCATGACGACGCATTTCGGCGAGGGCACTGCCCAGCGCACCTGCGCCGCGGCGGACCATACGGGACATGCGATTCTGCACACGCTATACCAGCAGTCGCTCAAACACGAAGCGGAGTTCTTCACCGAGTATTTCGCCCTCGATCTCATCATGGAGGACGGCGAGTGCCGCGGCGTGCTCGCCTGGCGCCTCGACGACGGCACCATGCACCTGTTCCGTGCCCACATGACGGTCCTGGCCACCGGCGGCTACGGGCGTTGTTATTTCTCCTGCACCTCCGCCCACACCGTGACCGGCGACGGCAACGCCATGGCGCTGCGCGCGGGCTTGCCCCTGCAGGACATGGAATTCGTGCAGTTCCATCCGACCGGGATTTATGGCTCCGGCTGCCTGATAACCGAGGGTGTCCGCGGCGAAGGCGGCTATCTGACGAACTCAGAAGGCGAGCGCTTCATGGAGCGGTACGCTCCGCACGCCAAGGATCTAGCGTCGCGCGACGTAGTCAGCCGAGCGATGACCGTGGAAATCCGTGAAGGTCGTGGGGTGGGGCCGGAAAAGGATCATATCGATCTGCATCTGGAACATCTCGATCCCGAGATGATTCAAGAGCAGTTGCCCGGAATCGCCGAGACGTCCCGTATTTTTGCCGGCATCGATGTAACCAAGGAACCGATTCCGGTCATCCCGACCGCTCATTACAACATGGGTGGCATCCCGACCAATCACAGGGGCGAGGTCGTCACGCTCAAGGACGGCAATCCGGAATCGGTGGTGCCTGGTCTGATGGCGGTCGGCGAAGCGGCCTGTGTCTCGGTGCACGGAGCCAACCGCTTAGGCTCCAATTCCCTGCTCGATCTCGTGGTGTTCGGACGCGCCGCGTCCCTGCGCTGTGCCGAGCTGATCGAGCCAGGACGGCTTCACCATCCGCTGTCCAAGAACGTCGGTGACTCTGCGCTGGAGCGCTTCGACCGCCTGCGCTATGCCGACGGCTCGCGAAAAACCGCTGAAATCCGCCTCGACATGCAGCGAACCATGCAGAATCACGCCGCGGTTTTCCGCGTCGGTGGCGTGCTCCAGGAAGGCATCGAGAGGCTGGAAAAAATCATGACTTCGTTCAACGACGTCCGGGTGAGCGATCGCTCACTGATCTGGAATACCGACCTGGTGGAAACCCTGGAGCTGGGGAATCTGCTCGCGCAGGCCATGGTGACGGTCGTCGGCGCGCTGAACAGGAAAGAGAGCCGGGGCGGGCATGCGCGCGAAGATTTTCCGCAGCGAGATGACGAAAACTGGCTCAAACACTCCCTGCTGTGGCTGGATGGACAGAACCGGGTGAGCTATGCCTACCGGCCGGTGCACTTGTATACCCTGACCGACGATGTCGAAGTCATACCGCCCAAAGCGCGAGTTTACTGATTACGCTTCCTGTATATCCGAAGTCCTGGACGTAGCAATGCGCCGCTCGCCACCCGAAATCATCTAGAGGACATCAGGCATGGTCGCCTTCAAGCTGCCCCGAAATTCACTCATCAAGCCCGGAAAAAGCTATCCCGCGCCAGCGGGCGCAGGCCGCCTCAAGTCTTTTTCGATTTATCGCTGGCAGCCTGAAAGCGGCGACAACCCGCGCCTGGACAGCTACGACATCGATCTGGATGCTTGCGGCCCCATGGTGCTCGACGCGCTCATCAAGATCAAAAACGAAATCGACTCGACCTTGACCTTCAGACGTTCCTGCCGCGAGGGCGTCTGCGGCTCCTGCGCCATGAATATCGGCGGGCGCAACGCGCTCGCTTGCACCACGGCGATCGACGACTGCAAGGGAACGGTGAAAGTGTATCCACTTCCTCACCTACCGGTCATCAAGGATCTAGTGCCGGATACCACCCATTTTTTCGCCCAGTATGCATCCATCAAACCCTGGATCGAGACACAGACGCCGCCTCCGGCGGATCAGGAGCGGCTGCAGGGCAAGGAAGAACGGGGCCGGCTGAACGGTCTGTATGAATGTATCCTGTGCGCCTGCTGCTCGACCGCCTGTCCGAGTTACTGGTGGAACAGCGAGCGTTTTCTGGGACCGGCCGTGCTGCTGCAGGCTTATCGCTGGATCGCCGATAGCCGGGACGAGAGCACGGGTGAACGGCTGGACGCACTGGAAGACCCGTTCAAGCTGTATCGCTGCCATACCATCATGAACTGCACTGACGTCTGTCCCAAGGGACTCAGTCCGGCCAAAGCCATCGCCGAAGTCAAGAAACTTTTGGTCGAACGCCAGCAGTGATGCCGGAGGTGCGGCGACTCCGCTGGCGTTGCCGTCGCGGCACCCGCGAGCTGGACGCGCTGCTGGAAACCTATTTCGAAGAAAAGTTTACCAGCCTCGACGAGGCGGACAAGCTCCACTTCCAGCGCCTGCTGGACTGTGAGGATAAAGAACTGCTGCGTTGCCTGGTGGGGTGCGAAGCACCGGAAGATTCCGAGCTCAGCGACCTTGTCGAGAAAATCCGCCGTTTCGCTGCACCTTGAGCCGCAGCCTTCCCGCACGCTGGCATGGGCGATCGCAGTCGTGCATGCGCTGGCCGCCATCGCCAGCATCGCCAATGCATTGCCCGTGTGGGCCAGAACCGTCCTGCTCGGCCTCGTCCTCGTGAGCGGGTGGGCGACTTACCACCGGCATTGCCGGGAACCTGCAGTCAAAAGAATTGATGCAGACAGTGAAGGCGAGTGGCTGATGTGCCTGAGCAATGGGGAAGAACGCTCCGGATGCCTGCTGGGTAGCAGCGTCGTTACCGTATGGATGACGCTGCTGCACATTCGGACCGACGCCGGCATCTGCACGGTGCTCTTGTGCCGGGATAGTTTGGATGCGGAGAGTTATCGCCTGCTTCGCGTGTTCCTGAAAATCTGCAAGCAGTGATTCTCGCTACAGGTGGCTTAAGAGCTCAGATGAATCGCGCTCGACTCTTGCAGAAGGATCGCCCCAATCCATCCTAAGGGAAACTTAGCCGCGCCGCAGCCGGGGTGAGAAATGCTCAGCGCGACAAGCCGAACGAGCGAGCCCCCATTTAGCGCTTTAGCGGGCGTTCTCCAGCGCCGCGATGCGCTCCTCCAGCGGCGGGTGGCTCATGAACAGCTTCTGCAGGCCATAGGCCATACGACCATTGATGCCAAAGGCGGAGAACTCGCCGGGCAGATCGCGATGGTCGTGCGCCCGCTCGAGGGCGCGCAGGGCGCCGATCATTTTCTGTCGTCCGGCCAGGCGGGCGCCACCCGCATCGGCGCGAAATTCCCGCCAGCGCGAGAACCACATCACGATCATGGTGGCCAGTATCGACAACAGCACCTGGGCTACCATCTGGGTGATGAAGTAAGCGGGACCATAACCGCCGCGGCTGTCGTCCGATCTGAACAGCGCCCGGTCGATCAGGTGGCCGGCAATACTGGCAAAGAAGTAAACGAACGTATTCACCACGCCCTGGATCAAACCCAGCGTCACCATGTCCCCATTAGTGACGTGGCTCATCTCATGACCCAGCACGGCTTCCACTTCATCGGCATTCATCGTCTGCAACAGGCCGGTGCTGACGGCGACCAGAGCGCTGTTCTTGCTCATGCCAGTGGCGAAGGCGTTCGGTTCAGGCGCATCGAAAATTCCTACCTCCGGCATGCCGATGTCGTTTTGCTGCGCTTGACGGCGGACTGTCTCGAGCAGCCATTTTTCGCTGGAATTGGCGGGTTGCTCGATCACGTGCACGCCCATGGACTGCTTGGCCATCCATTTCGAGATGACGAGCGAGATGAATGAACCGCTCATGCCGATCACGGCCGACATGATCAGCAGCGCGTTCAAATCGAGATTTACGCCTTGCTGCTGAAGATAACTGCTCAAGCCCAGCACGTTGAAAATCAGGCTGATTAAAAGGAGAACAGCCGCATTGGTTAAAAGAAATAGCAATATTCTCATCGCGATGACGCCTTAAAAAAATGACTAGTGATACCATATTTGGCGATAGCGTATGAAAAATCAAGGCTTGATTCGACCATCTCATCCAAAAATCTGCGGCCGCTCCAGGAGCTTTGGAGGACGGGATGAGCACATATCCGGGCCATCGCTTTTCCTGCGATTCCCCCCAACGAGAGGTGCTCGCTATGAAAAAGACAAGGTGTGGATGTCTCCCGCTCATGACCTCAGTGCTGTCCATGGTAATGGCGGCTGCCGCATTTGGCGGTGACCTCGACAGGATCAACCTGCCGAAAGGATTTCATATCGCCTATTTCACCGATCAAACGCCGGAAGCGCGCTCGCTGGCCCTCGGCGATGATGGAACGGTTTACGTCGGCACGACCGACAAAGGCAAAATCTATGCGGTTCGCGACAACGACCAGGATGGCAAGGCCGATCGAGTCTATACCCTGGCATCCGGGCTCAAGCTACCGAACGGCGTGGCTTATGCCAACGGCGCGCTGTATGTCGCCGAAGTCTCCCGCCTGATTCGTTTCAAAGACATCAGCGGAAAGCTGGATGCTCCGCCCACGCCGGAAGTACTCTTCGACGGCTATCCGGGTGACACGCATCACGGCTGGAGATATCTACGCATGGGGCCGGACGGCAAGCTCTACATTTCTGTCGGCGCACCGTGCAATATCTGTCTTCCGGATAAGGAGATATACGCCACGCTGACGCGCCTCGACCCGGATGGCAAAAACATGGAAATCTTTGCTCGCGGCATCCGCAATACCGTCGGTTTCGACTGGCATCCGGCAACGAAGGAACTGTGGTTCACCGACAACGGTCGCGACTGGCTGGGTAACGAGGTCCCGCCCGATGAGTTGAATCACGCCCCCAAAGCCGGTATGCACTTCGGTTTTCCTTATTGCCACGCCGGCAATATCCTGGACCCCGAGTTTGGCAAGGGAAAGTCTTGTGCCGACTTTACGGCGCCAGACTGGGTTTTCCCCGCCCACGTGGCTGCCCTGGGTATGCGCTTTTACACGGGCAGCCAGTTCCCTCCGGAATATCGCAATCAGTTATTTGTCGCGCAGCGCGGCTCCTGGAACCGAACCCCGCCGCTGGGCTACCGCGTCGCGCTGGTCAAATTCGAGCAGGGAAAACCGGTCGCCGACCAGATTTTTGCCGACGGCTGGCTGCAACCCAATGGCGCCGTACTGGGCCGGCCGGTCGATATTCTGCAAATGCCGGATGGTGCGATCCTGGTTTCGGACGAACGGCGCGGCGCCATCTACCGGATCACTTATGGTGATCGATAGCGCCGCCGACTGCTCCTCGCGGTCAAAGCGTCAACCGCAGGCCGGTTGTTGTGACGTATCGAAGACCTTATTCTGCCACCGACGCAGTTATTGACGGACCCAAAAATTTGCAGCTTCCGTTCGCCTTAAGCCGGCCGAGAGCCGCCCTTCGGCAAGGTCAGGACGAACGGTATTGATCAGCCGGGTAATAAGGCAACACTCGTTATCAGCGGCCTGCACCGGAATGGTCAGACCGCAGCACGCTGTAACACGGAATAACCACGCAGGAGCGAGGCAAAATTTTGCAGGCATCGGATACTCGAGCCTTCCGCCCGCCGGCACCAGTCGCGCAGCGCATCTAGCCGCCTTTCTTGGCTGATCGATGCATTGGCCCAGATATCCCGTAACTGTTCCCGGAATTGATAAACCGTCGCCAGCGTCTGGCTGGTTTCCAGCGCTTTCTGCAGGATATGGCTTGCCGTGTCGTCCACCCGCAGAAATTCCCGGATCATCAAAGGCCGGGCCTGTCTGAGGAGCTTGCGCGTGCCTGCATCGGCCAGTTTGGATTCGACGCGCAGCACCGGCGCGACGACGTTGCGGCCGAACAACGCCATTATGTGGAAGCGATTTTGCACCACGGCCAACACGGTCTGGCCGTCGATCAACGTTTTGTCCCGCTCTATTCTGGAGCGCGGCGCGATCCGCCTGACGCGGGCGAGTCTGAGCATTTCCAGGATGCAGATATACAACCAGCCGATATCGAGTTCCCACCACTTGTTGGAAAGCTTGGCGGATGCCGGATAAGCATGGTGATTGTTGTGCAGTTCTTCGCCGCCGACGAGGAGGCCGAAGGGTGCAATATTGGTGGAGGCATCGCGGGTCTCGAAGTTGCGGTAGCCCGCGTAATGGCCCACGCCGTTGATCACGCCGGCGGCCCAGAATGGTATCCATATCATCTGCACCGCCCACAGGGTAAGGCCAAACGCGCCGAATAACAGGATATCTGTGACTAGCATGATGCCAAGGCCCAGGTGAGTGTGCCGGGTGTAAAGCCGGTGCTCCAGCCAATCATCCGGTGTACCGCTGCCGTATTTCTCCAAGGTCTTCGGATCTTCAGCGGTTTTACAGTAGATCTCGGCGCCCTCCAGCAGCACTTTGCGAATGCCGAACACCTGGGGACTATGAGGATCTTCAGCGGTCTCGCACTTGGCGTGATGCTTACGGTGAACGGAGACCCACTCTTTGGTGATCATGCCCGTCGTGAGCCATAGCCAGAAGCGAAAAAAATGGCTGACGAGAGGATGCAGGGTCAGGGCCTTGTGAGCTTGGTGCCGGTGCAGGAAAATAGTGACGCTGGCGATGGTGATGTGGGTCAGGATGAGAGCCACGCCAGCCACTTGCCAGAGGGATAGATTCAATAAGCCATGCAACATATAGAGTTCCAAATCGTTTTGCGGATGACAAAAAACATCCCGCTTGCACGGCGCAAAACGTTTCGATGCAGGTGGGAGCGAGGCGGAACGCAACACGTTCGGGAAAACCGCGTATCGCAGCGACGATGGCTAGCCTTATTTTTATCGTCGTTCTAAGTTAGTGTACAAGCTTTCGACCGTTATTTACAGCAGTGGTTCAGAAAGGCCGGGACGCCATCGCGAGACGGTCAGCCAACCGATCCCCTGCTTTGCGAGTTGGATGCTTGAGGGGATAGATTTGTGGAACCCTTTGATATTGCTCATGCGCCATTCCCATGAAGGCGATTCTCACTCCTCGCTGGTCATCTGTGGCAGCCGTCAAAGGCTTTTTCTTCGTCATCGGAACGCTCTGCTGGGCCTCGGCGGTCGCTCAAACCGATAGCCTGCGTGCCCAGCTCGAAGCGCTGGCGAAAGAGGGGCACTTCGTGGTCGACGGTCTAGAGCGTATAGGTGCAGAACCGGCGAATATCGCCCCGGGTATTCCGGCCGAGCGCCTGAAACGGTTACTGGAAGCGTACAACCATATCGTGATAGAAAAGGGTCCCGGCAGCATCGAGAGGGTCGTGATCATTGGCGCGAAGCGACCCGCCACGAAATTAAAAGCTAGTCCCTACATCAAAACCACCCGCTGGGGCGCTCATCATCTGGTCGAGGTCACTATCACGGGCATGCTGAATAACGCAAGAACGGTTTCCGTGATCGTCGATACCGGCGCCTCGACGATCGTCTTGCCGGAGTCGATGATTGCACCGCTCGGTTTTCAGCCGGAGGACCTGCAGAACGGCATCACGCGGACTGCCAGCGGCACCGTGGCGATGAAGGTCGGCACGGTGAAATCGGTGCAAGTCGGCAATGCTTTCGCCGCCGATGTTAAAGTTACGTTCATTGCTGACCGCCGCTTGGGCGGTATGGCGCTGTTGGGTATGAGTTTTCTCGAACGCTTCCGCATGACGATCGACGACGCCCATGATGAGCTCGTTCTGCTGGCCAGATAGAGTGCCAACGCGAGACGAGCAGCATGGATACGCACGAAGAAGATAAGCTGGCGCCGATCGATTGCGATGCGGCCTTCTCCGAATACTACACCGATCCCCTCACGCGGGACGTCTTCCTCCGGAAGCTGTTCGACGAGACCGCGCATCACTACGATCACATCAATCGCGTGCTCTCGTTTGGATCGGGGAGCTGGTATCGGCGACGGGAACTTCTCGAAGCGGGACTTCGCCCGGGCATGAGCGTTCTCGATGTAGCGATCGGTACCGGCCTGGTGGCGCGCCAGGCGATCCTGATTACCGGAGAGCCGTCCGCAGTCGTCGGCCTCGACCTCAGTGCGGGTATGCTTGCCGAAGTGCGCCGCGGCCTGGGCAGGCAAATGACGCTGATCCGGGCGGACGCCGAGCAGTTGCCACTGGCCGACGGAGGCTTCCACCTCGTCAGCATGGGCTATGCCCTGCGTCATGTAGCTAACTTGAACGCCGCGTTGCGAGAATTTCACCGGGTATTGAAGCCGGGCGGCCGATTGCTGATTCTGGAGATTGGTCGGCCTTCTTCGCGGGTCGCCTTGGCGCTGGCCCGGGCCTATCTGGCGCGAATCGTACCCTGGCTGAGCGGCTGGACGACCGGCTCTAAACCGGCGCGAACCCTGATGCGGTATTATTGGGATACTATTGAGCACTGTATCGCTCCGGAATCCATCCTGGCGGCGATCCGAGCGGCCGGCTTCGAACATGCCCAATGCGGCGTGGAATGGGATCTGTTTCGGGCCTATCTCGGCAAAAAAAGCTGCAATGGCGCGGATCTGCGATGAAATCACTGGGAATGGCCGAGGCGTCATGTTAAAGTGATGGCGTCCCGATGAATAATCTTGCTCGTCAGGCCAAGGCTCTGAACGTGGCGTAACCCGACTCGCCGCTTGCTGTCCCGCTTCCTTCCGGATTACTCATCAGACTCGTTGATCCAATCGCAGGTAACGCCTCTGCACGCAGCAGGCGTCCGCCAATTCCCAGTCTGCGACAATCGCCATCGGACTTACCAAGTATGCGCAAAGACACCGCTATCACAGAGCCCTCCGTCGCTGCCTCCCAAAAGGCAATCCGCAACTGTTGGGGGCAGCGCGCCCCAGTACCAGAGCCCGGTTTCAGCATAGATTGCGACGGCGCCGAAGGTGGAAAGTCATGAACGAAGGTGGAAAGTTATGAACACCGAGACTGATTGCGCCTTTATCGCGGTCAGCGAGTTCAAACAAACCTGCGGCTTTTGTGGCTGCACGTTTCGAGTCGAACTGGAGAGCCGCAAATCTTATAAAGACACTTGCCAATATTGTTGTCCTGAATGTCGGCATGTCTGTATAATCAAAACGACTCGCCCGCCCCGCGTGACGTTGCTTTCGGAGCGGACCGATGGCCGAACTGAGCTTTATCCCGATGCTTGATCTCCGCTTGCCGGCTCATGCAGCCGGAGGTGTGATATCGGCAAAGTTGAGCCTGCTCACCAGCGAACCTTACCATGCTCATTCGAATCGGCTACGACATCACCTATAGCTTCCCGGCGCCCACGGACATGATCATGATGCTTTACGTGCATCCGAGTCGTGACGCCTCATTGCAGACCCCTGAGCGATTGATCAGCGATCCGGCGCTGCCGATGGATACGTTTATCGATATTTACGGCAATAAATGCGCGCGGACGCGCGCGCCGGGCGGGCGGTTGCGCCTGACCAACGATACTGTCGTGGCCGACAGCGGCTTGCCGGATGCCGTGACGCCAGACGCTCGCCAGCTCGCTCTGCAGGAGCTGCCTTCCGACGTGCTCTTGTATTTGCTGGGCAGCCGCTATTGCGAACTCGAAAAGCTCTCGGACTTCGCCTGGAACCTGTTTGGCCAAGGGCCGACCGGATGGGGGCGGGTGCAGGCGATCTGCGACTGGGTACACAGTCACGTCACCTTTGGCTATCAATTCGCCCGCGCCGATCGCACGGCCCATGAGACGTTCCTGGAACGCCGAGGAGTGTGCCGCGATTTCATGCACCTCGCGATCGCCCTTTGCCGGTGTATGGGTATCCCCGCTCGTTACGCGACGGGCTATCTGGGCGATATCGGCGTGCCGGCCGATCCCAACCCGATGGATTTCAGCGCTTGGTTCGAGGTATTTCTGGATGGCCATTGGCACACCTTCGATGCGCGCCACAACAAGCCCCGCATGGGGCGCATTCTGATGGCGCGAGGCCGCGATGCCGCAGACGTCGCCTTGACGACCACATTCGGGCAACACGTACTGGAGAATTTCACGGTCTGGACCTATGAGGTAACAGCGCAACAGACCGGTCAAACGCCTCGGTAACTGGGCGGCCTGGGTGGAAAGCTTTATCCAACTGGACCAGGTACCGGATGGCCTGCTCGACGTACGCGCGAATGAGCTTCACCGGCTGCTGGCAGGACCTGCCCTGATCCACCTAACTGGCCGGCGGCCGTCGCCGTTGTTCGTTTCCATTCTGTTGCACGGCAATGAGACGACGGGACTAGGGGCGGTGCAAGCCGTGTTGAAGAAATACGCGGGGCAGCCGTTGCCGCGCTCGCTTTCGATCTTCATCGGCAACGTCCAGGCCGCCCGGCTGGGACTGCGCAGGCTAGACCATCAACTCGATTTCAATCGCATCTGGCCAGGCCACGAACAGGCACCGTGTGTCGAAACGGCGATGGCGCAGACGGTATTCGACGAAATGGCGCAGCGGGGGGTATTTGTCAGCATCGACGTGCACAACAATACCGGCGCCAATCCGCATTATGCTTGTCTGGACCGGTTAGACGAGCAGACGCTGCAGCTCGCAGTAATGTTCGGACGGCTGATGATCCACAGCACGTGTCCCAAGGGCACCCAATCCGGTGCTTTTGCCCGTCTCTGTCCGTCGGTTACGCTGGAGTGCGGCAAGCCAGGACAGCCGTTCGGTACCGAGCATGCGGTCGAGTTCATTGACAGCTGCCTGCACCTCGCCGACATTCCGCAATCCCGCCCGCCGCTTCAGGACATGGACCTGTTGCGCTCCATCGCCCAGGTCACGGTGCGTGGCGAGGTTCGCTTCAGTTATTCCGATACGCACGCAGATCTCTTGCTGCGTAAACAACTCGATCGGCTGAACTTCACGGAACTCTCGCCGGGTGAGATTCTTGGCTATCTCAACGGCGCTGCGCCGGCGCTGCCGCTAATCGCCCGCGACGCCGAGGGTCGGGACGTCGCCCCCGATTATTTTTGCATCGAAGGCAATAAGCTGATGATGAAAAAATCCGCCATACCCTCAATGATCACGCTGGACGAACACATTATCCGCCAGGATTGTCTGTGCTATCTCATGGAACGCATCGTGGCGGCGCCGCTGCTAGAAGCGGGCTGAAACAGCGTGCACGGCCGAGGCACGGCGAGGGTTCAGCTTAACGACACCGGCACTCGCTACGCCCGAGGGTGACTTTCCGCAAACACCTCGATGAGTTTACGGTTGAACGCCGGAAGGTCGTTGGGCTCGCGGCTCGTCACTAAACCGCGATCGACGACGACTTCCCGATCCACCCACGCGGCTCCGGCATTGCGCAGATCGGTGCGCAGCGAGGGATACGATGTCAGCGTCCTCCCGCGCACCACATCCGCCTCTATCAGCGTCCACGGCCCATGGCAGATTGCCGCGACCGGCTTGCCAGCGGTGAAGAAATCCTTGACGAACTCGACGGCTGCGTCGTTCATTCGCAAGCGATCCGGGTTCATCACGCCGCCGGGCAGCACCAGCGCAGCGTAGTCAACGGCGTTGGCATCAGCCAGATCTACGTCGACCGGGAATTCATCGCCCCAGTCCTGCTCATCCCAGGCGCGCACGCTCTCGCCCGCCGGAGAGATGATGTGCGTCAGTGCGCCCGCTTCTTCTAATGCATGTCGCGGCGCCTCCAGTTCCACTTGCTCGAAGCCTTCTGCCACCAAAAGGGCGACCTTCTTGCCGTTCAGATTTCGCGTCATGGCGATCTCCTCCTTCTTCAGACTCCCTCTACACCGGCGCGCTCATCGGGCGAGCCGCTTTTCGAGGCCTGGAGCCCGACCTTGATCCAGCCCGGCTGTCTCCGGTCGAACGCCTTGTAAGCATCGATCGCGGCCGTAAGCGGCTCGCGCTGGGTGAGTATTTGCTCGGGATCGAGGGTACCGTTCTTGACCAGCGACACCAGTTCCGGGATATAGCGGCGATGATTGCAGTTACCCATTTGGATGGTCAGATTCTTGCTCATCGCCTTGCCGATCGGGAAGTGTTGCGCTGACGGCGGATAGACGCCGATGATGGATAGCGTCCCAGCCTTGGCCAAGCCTTCGACCGCCCAGGTCAGGACTTGCGATGGCGCTTCGCCCGGCAGCCAGTTTGCGCCGTCCTGGCGCGTCTTGGGCGCGATTTTCTGTAGCTCTTCGGCAAACTCTTCCTTGTTCTTTTCCGCCTCCCGCGCTGCCGGGCCTTGATGCGCGGTCACGGCATCGACGCCGACCGCATCGATCGCGCGATCGACGCCGATGCCGCCGGTCAGGCGCTTCAATGCTTCGGTCGGGTCTTCCTGATTGAAGTCGATAATCTCGGCGCCTTGCCTCTGTGCCATTTCAAGGCGCGAGGGCACGGTATCGATGGCGAAGATGCGTCCGGCGCCGAGGAGTTTGGCGCTCGCGATGGTGAATTGTCCAACCGGCCCGCACCCCCAGACAGCAACCGGGTCGCCGTCCTCGATTTCGGCGATCTCCGCACCAAAAAACGCGGTCGGGAAGATATCCGACAGCATAATGGCCTGGTCGTCGCTGACTTCATCCGGCAGCTTCACGAGCCCGACATTGGCGAACGGTATGCGCGCATACTCGGCCTGCAGACCGTGGAACGGCCCGCTGCCTTGCGGCCCTCCAAAAAAGGCGGTACCGGCACTGGGGCCGTTAGGATTGGCGTTGTCGCACTGCGCATAATAACCATCGCGGCAGTACGAGCAATAGCCGCAACCGATGGTCGAAGGGATGACCACGCGGTCGCCGACGCGCAAATTGCGGACGTCCTTGCCGATTTCCTCCACCACACCGACGCCTTCATGTCCCAGGATCGTCCCCGGTCGCATGCCGGTGAAAGTGCCGCGAACGAAGTGTAAATCCGTGCCGCAGATGGCGCTCGCCGTCAGCCGTACAATGGCGTCCGTCGCGGCCTCTATTTTGGGCTCGCGTACGTCGTCCAGGCGGATGTCGCCTATACCGTGAAAAACCACCGCTTTCATTTCACACCTCCTCGCACGCCCGTCGTCGAAAATGGGCTGTTGAAAGCGGCCCCTATCAAGAAATGTACCGTTCTAGCTGGGGCCATTTCAGTGCGAAGCGAGCGCCAGACGTCCGCAAATACGCGCGCCAAGCGCTGGCCGAGCGATGGCTTGCCGGCGACAGATGCAGCCCACGGTCGGTAACGTTTACAAAGCTCTGTGTAGGTCTTACAAAAGCCACGCTCATCAGGTACAGGCGAAATTTCATCCGCACGCGCTGCAGGGTCTCGCCGTCGAACCGGCTGAATACATCTGTTTCGATACCCAGTCTTTCCGCTGGTCGGCGCGCCGTGGTTCCTCACCGGGCGCCCGGAAGCACTCGACTCCTATAATCGTGAGCACACGCCATAGGTTTCGCCGCCTGTCGATACCGGCTATGCTAGATACGGATCGGCGCCGGCGGCGGCGTAATGCCGGCCGGTGAATCTTTTCTGCTCCACCGGCTCGAGCGCGAACACTCAGTACATGCATGCCGTGGAATGCCCGCCGAGGTCAGGCCTGCCCTTATTCCGGTCGGCAGAGTACGCTCCGCCGGTTCGATATCCGCCGTCGGTCCGATCTTGCTGAAAGGTGCGGCGGCGCGGCCGACGTCCTTTTCGATCCTTAGATTCGGCTCTTCTCGCTTAATCCATGTGAGGTGTCCTATGAACAAGCTGGTTCTTTTGCTCGCTTTCGTCCTGACTGCAGGAGTCGTGTTGCCATCTTCTGTTTACGCCTACGGCGGTGGTGGCGGCGGCGCCCCGCCGTGCAAGCCGCCTTTGTTTTTCGAGCAAGCGCCGGCAGACAACGCCACGGTCAAGGCACTAGACCGGTTTCGGTTTGTAGCGTCCGAGAATACGGACGCGAAAACGCTCAAGGTCACCGTCAACGGCGAGCCGGTAGACCTCGCGGTGACCGTGCAGAGGAGTGGGCGGCTGGTCGTCGAAGGTATCTTGAAAAATTCCATCGTTCAGCCGGGCAAAGTCAGGATCAACCTGTCGGCTAAGAGCAGGGAGGGCTGCGACCGCGCACTGATGTACTATGTCAACGTTGCCGGTCCGGAGACGTAAGGCGATCGGTCTGCAGAGCTGAGGCGCCCGCCGCGCGAATCCCCGGAACGGGACCGCGCCGCAGCGTATTCAAATCAACAAAACTAATTCTACTCACGGGGAGGTTGACCATGAAAAACACACGGTGGCTCGCGCTGGTGTGCTGTCTGCTTCTGGCGAGCGGCCTTGCGCAGGCCGAAGCTAGCGCTCGCTGGGTACAGAAGCTAAAAGGCGAGCTGAATCTGACTGATCAGCAGGTTGAGCAATTGCAGAAGATCATGGATGAGACCAGGGAACAGCGCAGAGCGCTAAAGAAGCAGGCACGCGCGCTGCACCAGACGGTGAGCGAGCGCGTGAAAAGCGTTTTGAATGAAGAACAGCGTAAGCAATTCGAAGCCATGCACCCGCGTCACAGGAAGATAGGCTACGCGAAAAAGTCCGTCGATGAAAACGACGTGAGCGCGAACGATGTGCCGAAGCCGGTGCTGGATGCGTTCGCCAGGGACTTTCCGAAGACCCAAGGCGTCGAATACGAACGGAAAAATCGGGACGGCAAGACGCTCTACGAGATCGAATACCGGCTGGAAGGGAAAGAGCGCGAGCTGCTCTACGGCGCTGACGGCACACTGGTGGAGAAAAGTGAAGGCCTCCAGCTAACAGAATTACCGGCGCCCGTTCTGGATGCGGTCACGAAAGGCTATCCGGGCGCCCGCGTCAAGGAGGCGGAGAAAGTCATGAAGCCGGACGGTGCGCTGCTGCATTATGAGGTGGAAATCAGGGACAGCGGGCAGGAAAGGGAGATCGAGCTGGACGCCACCGGCAAGGTGCTGAGGGCCACAAATGAGTGAAGGCCGAGCGAACCCCGGCCTTGCATCGCTATGACCCTAGGCTATAGCTGAGTGCTCGGGCCGATGAACGCGGAAGCGTTTCAAGCCGCCGTGCTCGGCTGGTTCGAGCGCCACGGGCGCAAGGATCTGCCTTGGCAACTCGACCCGACGCCTTATGGCGTTTGGGTGTCCGAAATCATGCTGCAGCAGACCCAGGTCGCGACGGTCATCCCGTATTACCAGCGCTTCATGCAGCGCTTGCCGGAATTGCCGACGCTGGCCGCGGCGCCTCTGGAAACCGTGCTCCAACTGTGGTCGGGGCTCGGCTATTACGCCCGCGCCAGGAATCTGCATCGAGCCGCTCGCATCGTACTGGAAAAATACGCGGGCAAGCTTCCCGCCGATATGGCACGACTTGCCGCCTTGCCCGGCGTCGGCCGCTCCACGGCGGGCGCGATCCTGAGCATGGGTTTTCACCGGCGCGCCGCCATCCTCGACGGCAACGTCCGGCGCGTGCTCAGCCGCTTTCTGGCCATCGAAGGCCGGCCGGGGGATGCGCGCATTGGCCGCGCGCTCTGGCGCTACAGCGATCACTTTACTCCGGCGCACCGGGTGGCCGAATATACGCAAGCCATGATGGATCTGGGCGCGACCGTGTGCAGAGGCCGGCGTCCGTGCTGCCCGGCATGCCCGCTCAACGCCGGGTGCAGGGCGCATGCTACGGGGCGCACGGCGGATATCCCGGCGCCGCGGCGGCAAAAAACCATGCCGGTGCGGAAATGCTATATGCTGCTGATCATGAACGGGAACGCAGAGTTCTATCTCGAGAAACGTCCGCCTACGGGCGTGTGGGGAGGCTTGTGGAGCTTTCCCGAGTATGCCACGGCCGAGGACCTCCGGGCGGGGTGTCACGAAAAGCGCCTGGCTGATATACCGCTTGAATGGCTGCCCGAGCGTCGGCATACTTTCTCGCATTTTCATCTGGACTACACGCCGGTGCTGGCGCGCGCCGAAGCGGACGCAAATCGGGTGATGGAAGCCAACGGGGCCGTCTGGTATCCCGCCGAAGGAGACCGCGCGCACGGATTGCCGACGCCGATAAGGAGATTGCTCGAACAATTCGCCATAGTAAACCATCAACCGACGTGAGAAAGCGATGACAAGACGAGTACACTGCGTAAAACTAGGCGTCGAGGCAGAAGGTCTGGACGCACCGCCCTTTCCCGGTCCGCAAGGCCGGAGAATCTATGAACACGTGTCCAAGGAAGCGTGGCAGGAATGGCTCAAGCTGCAGACCATGCTGATCAACGAATACCGCCTGACGCCTTTCGAGCCGAAAGCCAAGGAGTTCCTCGAAAAGGAGCGGGAGGCCTTCTTCTTCAGTGGTGGGGCGAGCGCTCCTGAAGGCTATGTGCCGCCCTCTCCATAGGCAGCCGGCAAGCTGATCAGTCAGGGCAGATTCTCCTTGACTCGATCGGCCCGGAACGATTTAATACGCGGCTTCACGTCGTGCCGGCCAGGTAGCTCAGTCGGTAGAGCAGAGGACTGAAAATCCTCGTGTCGGCGGTTCGATTCCGTCCCTGGCCACCATATAATCAAGCACTTAGACGGTGTCGCCGACGATAGTTTCCTACTCATCGGGTATCCTCATAACCCCTTATAGGGATTCGTAACTACAGCAAACCATCGTGCCCGCCTGGAACGCCCGCCCTCATAACCCCTTATAGGGATTCGTAACGTACCGTTTCACCCGTAATAACTTCGCGAGTTCACACTCATAACCCCTTATAGGGATTCGTAACTTGGCGATTTTCGGCGTTTCAGGCGGGATTTCAGCGCTCATAACCCCTTATAGGGATTCGTAACGTTTCGGCAGGGATCGCTTGACGATCGCCTGATAGCCTCATAACCCCTTATAGGGATTCGTAACCCGCGGAGGTGGCCGAGACTCTGGAGGCGCTGACGCCTCATAACCCCTTATAGGGATTCGTAACGATGAAGCGCTTGCCCGCGCGGGGCGCCAGCAGACCCTCATAACCCCTTATAGGGATTCGTAACGCCTCGAGCTTTCCGCGAGATTCAGGATTTGTTCCTCTCATAACCCCTTATAGGGATTCGTAACGTTTCGGCAGGGATCGCTTGACGATCGCCTGATAGCCTCATAACCCCTTATAGGGATTCGTAACTCAGCGGCCGCAGCGGATCATCGAGGCCCGGCAAGGCTCATAACCCCTTATAGGGATTCGTAACCATCAGCCGACCGCACGATCGCGGTCGTCGCTTCATCTCATAACCCCTTATAGGGATTCGTAACCAAGGCAACAGGCAAACGGTGCGGACGGACAAATATCTCATAACCCCTTATAGGGATTCGTAACGCGACCGCGGGAGATAATGTCGTCGATAGCGGCGAGCTCATAACCCCTTATAGGGATTCGTAACTATTCAGATTCCTTTATAGTATTAAAACCGATAAGTCTCATAACCCCTTATAGGGATTCGTAACCATGTCGTAGTCGATGCGGGCGGGCGTGATTCGATTCTCATAACCCCTTATAGGGATTCGTAACGATCTCGATTCGCGGGGCCAACCTCAAGTACGATTTCTCATAACCCCTTATAGGGATTCGTAACTTCCCTGCCACGAGACTTGGATACACCCGCTAGTAGCTCATAACCCCTTATAGGGATTCGTAACCTGGCAAGAGAGGATGGCCGCACCATTAGCAACTGCTCATAACCCCTTATAGGGATTCGTAACGCTCGACCGCCCACGCCTTAACGGCGTGCGCGACCTCTCATAACCCCTTATAGGGATTCGTAACGGTATTCAATAGCCTTAACATCATCCCGGCCCATTCCTCATAACCCCTTATAGGGATTCGTAACCGTTTGGCTCCTGGAAAACCGGCGAGTCCGGCACGTCTCATAACCCCTTATAGGGATTCGTAACGCATTGATTTTTCGTGCCGCACCGGTTGCGTTGGCTCTCATAACCCCTTATAGGGATTCGTAACGACCTCGATCCTGACCGGCTGCGGCTTTGCCTCCGCCTCATAACCCCTTATAGGGATTCGTAACATTCTGCGGGATATCGACCAGGACCTGATCGACTGGCTCATAACCCCTTATAGGGATTCGTAACCCAGCCGGTGGAGTACAAGGGCAAAGACATCGTCATCTCATAACCCCTTATAGGGATTCGTAACTGTCGGTGACGTTGACCCGGAGCGTCCCGAACCAGGCTCATAACCCCTTATAGGGATTCGTAACTTCGAGCGGGCTTAACGGGAAAACCTCACTGATACCTCATAACCCCTTATAGGGATTCGTAACGAACCTCGCGGAAAGCTCGAGGCGCCTGCTGGAGATCTCATAACCCCTTATAGGGATTCGTAACCCCGCTGTGCGCCGAGCACGCGAAGCTGGGACGAGTCTCATAACCCCTTATAGGGATTCGTAACGACGACATTGGCCCAGACAACCGCTGGGGCGCCATGCTCATAACCCCTTATAGGGATTCGTAACGGAACAGTTAGCCGAGTACGATCGGCTGAAAGCCGACTCATAACCCCTTATAGGGATTCGTAACCGGGTTTGATATTCGGAAACATAAGTTAGGCTCCTATCTCATAAGCGCGTTCGCAAAACCGATTTGAACACTGTGCGGTAAGCTTGTGCCCCCATCCCCCGCCATGACCGCTGCCCATGCCTTGCCGAATCCAGTTGACCGACGCCGAGCGCTTGACCTTGGAAGAA
>CADDZF010000024.1 GCA_902812445.1 Methylococcaceae bacterium
GCCTACTGCAAGACCCGCCGACAACAACACTACAGTTAGCTTAGTCGCTTTCATCATACTTGCTTTTCCTTTTTTTAGCCATAAAGAATCAATAAACAAGAAATTCATCACCACATCGGGATGAACGAATCCCAAGCGCTAGTTTGCCGTGAAATTCGCTTCCTTTCCACTATTTTTTGCATTTTTAGCGAATCACGACCAGCGTCCCCGGCCGAACCCAAGGGGTCAGCCGCTCAATCTGCTCGTTGGTCATGGCGATGCAGCCGTGAGTCCAGTCAAAAAGCTCATGAATCCCACGATCCCCGTCGCCCAATCCATGGATGCCGATCTGTCCACCCAAAGGGGTGTCCTGTGGCGGCGTGAGGTAGTCCATTTCGGCCCTGACTATCGCCCGATAGGTCTGTTCGCCGATCAATCCACCTCTCAATGCCCGCCTGGCGTTATCCTGATTGGGATACGTGAATCCGAAAAACCGATAATAGCGACTGCTTTCGTTAATCCAACCGATCCGGTATCGACCCAAAGGCGTTTTATCATCGTCCCGCTGTTTTCGAAAACCAACACCGCGGCGACCTATCGCAATTTTCGTGAAGACTTCCCTCGGCTCATCGCCCGCCATGACCTTTAGAAGGTGGAGCCGGGTTTCTACCAGTAGCCAAATATTCTCGTACGCGTGAACATTCGTTACGCTCATCCACAGAACGAGAGTTGCAAACCAGGATGCCATGCGCATGACCACCGTTATTTCTCCATCGAATTGCCTAGAGTCGAAAATAAGCTTATAAAGCAAGTCGGGAATACCTCGGCACTGCTCTACGTCTATAGCAATTAATATAAATCAACTGCCGGAAAAAATAGACTATGAAGATCGATATCCGCAAGACCACACCCTTCACAGACCAAAAACCCGGAACCTCTGGCTTACGCAAAAAGGTTAGCGTCTTTTCGAGAAAAAATTATCTGGAAAATTTTATCCAGGCGATATTCGATACGCTCGGCGACCTTACGGGGCAAACGCTGGTAGTCGGCGGAGACGGCCGTTACATGAACCGGACGGCAATCCAGACCATCATCAAAATGGCCGCAGCCAATAGCATAGGCAAGCTTATCATTGGTCAAAACGGCTTGCTGTCGACTCCAGCAGCATCCTGCATGATACGCAAATATAAGACTCGCGGCGGCCTGATTCTGTCAGCCAGTCATAATCCCGGCGGGCCGGACGGCGATTTCGGCATCAAGTACAACGGGGAGAACGGGGGGCCGGCGCCTGAGCACGTTACCGACACAGTATATCGTCGCAGCCGCGAAATTACGCAATTCCGGATTGCCGACGTCGAAGACGTCGACCTGGATTGCCTTGGCGAGCGCCCGATCGGCGGCATGACGGTACAGATCATCGATCCGGTCGAGGACTATGCCCAGCTCATGGAGCATTTGTTCGATTTCAATCTGATCCGGGCAGCCATCCTCTCTGGTGCGCTCACCGTCAAATTCGACGCCATGCACGCCATCACGGGTCCGTACGCCAAACGAATCCTCGAGGATAGGTTATACGCCGTGACCGGTACCGTCATCAATGGAATTCCCCTGGAAGATTTTGGCGGAGAGCACCCGGATCCGAATCTTTTCCATGCTCGGGAGCTGGCCGCGCTCATGTACGGCGCCAATGCGCCCACGTTGGGTGCCGCCTCGGACGGTGACGGCGATCGCAACATGATTCTGGGCAGCCGCTTTTTTGTCACGCCCAGCGATAGCCTCGCCGTATTGGCCGCCAACGCTCATCTTTTACCCGGCTACAGGGATGGCCTACGAGGGGTCGCCCGCTCCATGCCAACCAGCCAGGCGGTCGATCGGGTTGCCGAGGCCGTGGGCGTCGACTGCTATGAGACACCAACCGGCTGGAAGTTCTTTGGCAACCTGCTCGACGCCCGGAAGATTACGTTATGTGGCGAAGAGAGCTTTGGCACCGGCTCCGATCACGTGCGGGAAAAAGATGGTCTATGGGCGGTGCTGTTCTGGCTCAACCTGATCGCCCTAAAGCGGCAGTCAGTGGCCGAGATCGTGCGCGATCACTGGCGCCGTTTCGGACGACACTTTTATACTCGACATGATTACGAAGCGATCGACCCGAACATCGCCGGTGCCATCGTCCATCGCTTGCGGCAACAATTGCCGAGCCTTCCGGGGCAGACCTTTGGCGCGTACACGGTCGCGTTCGCGGACGACTTCAGCTATGAGGACCCGGTTGACGGCAGCATCAGCGAAAAACAGGGCATACGCATCGGCTTCAAGGATGGCTCACGCATCGTTTTCCGCCTCTCCGGGACCGGCACCGAAGGCGCGACCTTGCGTATTTATCTGGAACGCTACGAGCCCGAGATCGAGAAGCACGAACAGGATGCCCAGGAGGCCCTGAGCGATCTGATCCAACTGGCGGAACACCTGAGCGAGGCGAAGCAGCGTACGCGGATGGCCGCGCCCACCGTCATTACCTGAGCTGTCGATAAACGTATCTAGCAACGCGCGGGAAACGAATCCGGCATTTCTGACCCGCCGTTCTCGCTACATCTAACCAAGGATTTATCTCCATTGGACGGCGAAGAGGACGCGGACAACTCAACTCGGCATATGCTCGCAAGGTGAATGTTACACATCGACTTGCCCAAGGCTGAGGTCGCCAACGTCTTTGCAGGCATCCCTAAACGCCTCGCAGCCTCCAGCAACGTCAACTTCGCCTCATTTACTCACTTCACGGCGAGTGCTCGGAATTCAGCCCTAAAGGACTGTCTCGGGAGCTTTGCCATCGCCTACCTCCGTCAACCAATTTACCAGGCTCGCCCATCAGGGTAGTAAAGTGAATGTGGTTTGCTTCGCTCAATCCACCCACTGTGGCATTAAACACCTAGAGCGGTGCACGAAAGGTTTTGCGCTGGGTAAAGGCCGAGATGCTCCAACACCGCATCGGTCATGCGTTCAGCGCTGAATCGCGCTGCAATTGTGCGTGTATTATCAGAAAGTTCTCGATAGAGCGCGTGATTAGTCAGCATTCGTTCGATCTGCCGGGCCAAATCCCCGCTGTCCCAGGTTTTGAAGGTCAGTCCCCCGGCTTTCTCGCCGTCCCGAATCACTTCTGTGATGCCACCGTAATCGGGAACGATCACCGGTGTTCCCCGACCCATGGCTTCGGCCGCAACCAGTCCGAAAGGCTCTCGATTGACGGAGGGACACACGACACACCGACTATGGGCGTACAACGCATCGCGAACTTCGGGCGTAACGGTGCTGGCATGGTGAATGGCAAGACCCAGATGGTCGGTAAGACTTTCAATGACCTTTTGGTAGGCTTGCCCCTTGGCGGTCGATCCGCAAATGACCAGCTGCAGCGGGATCTCCCGGCTTTTGAGCAGCTTGGCTGCATACAGCAAGAGATCGATGCCTTTTTCGCTTTCCTGGCGTCCGACGTACGAGACCATTGCAAGCTCTCTATTTAGATGAGGAAACACGGTCTTGAGAATCGAAAAAGGCGGCTTCTCGTTCTGTTCAGGGAGATCGATGCCATTGTAGATGACGCGTAAACGCATTTTATCGAGCCCCATGTCCTCGGTCAGGCGGTCGAGATAATCGTGGCTTATCACGATACCGGGCCAGCGCGAATCTTGAATGACTTCATTCAGCCGCTGATGATATTGGGGAAGCAAGCCCGCCCGCCGCGCATAGTTGGCAAATTCCTCATCTCCCTGAAAGGTCACAGCGTAATCGAAGGAAGACCCTTTGTTCTTCTTGGCAGCCTGGGCAAGAGGGCCGATCGCGCCGAAGCTCATCATGAGATGGCTAACGCCGTCCGCGAGGGTATAGTTGTGCAATCGCCTCGACAGTGCGGCATCCGCCTCCCGGCTTTCATAAAGAGACCGGATCAGGTTTTGCAGAAGTCGATCGATATAGTCGTCACCCAGGCGTTGGACAAAGCGGGTTCTGTGATGCAGAGGAATACGAAACAGGAGCCAACCGATTATCCGATCCAGAAACTCGGAAGGCCGCCGAAATTGATAGCGGGTTCCATGACAGAGCATTCTTTGCGGGATTCCATCAGCTACGAGGTTCGGATTGCACTCCAGCATCCAATACACCACGACCTTGAAGCCGCGCCGGTGCAGTGCGTTGGCGAGAGTCAAATCGCGCACGGTAGAACCGATATAGGACCCGCTGCCGACGGTGACAAACGCAAAAGTGGGATTGGGGTTCATAGAGCGATCTCCTGGCGGATTGGGCGATAGGTTCACGCAAAATAACCCACAGCCTTCAAAGTGATGCCTTTGCCGAATCGATGATGGCTAGGCGAACGCGTCGATCATCCCAGCATCGCTTCGCCTTCTCGCCCGATTACGCATAGAGCCAGAGTGGCAAGAGATCTGTCTATGCCCGATAGCGAACGCGGAGACCGACTTCTAAAGCTGATGCAAAATCAATAACCATAACGGTCGATGATAGGGGCCCAGTGTTGCCGGATGCGTGCCTTAAGTTCAGGCGTTAAATCGAACTGATTCGTCTGATAGCCCGAGGTTTCCTTCAAGTAGTGTTGCACCTTGGCAACCACGGGTTCGAAACCTTTGAGATCGAGCTGATCGTAAAGAACCTGGAGCTGACCGATTGGATCTCGCACGAGATCTTCGTAGCGCAGCTCGTGGAAACAAGATGACCCTAACAAAGGCCTCGCCTCATCGAGCTTGTCGTGCATCTTCAGAAAGCAGTCGAATACGTGTTCTTCCAATCCATCGAAACGCGGGCGCTGTAGGCCTTGCACTGCGAAGATGGTTTTCCACATGTGCATGGTCGAGGCATACACGGTATAGGGATTGCGAACGATATGGACGAATTGTGCCGTCGGAAACAGATCGAGCAATACCTTGATCCGGTAAGTGTGTGTAGGGGACTTCAACACGATGCGCTTGGGGTTGCGGAGAGTGAGATGCTTTAGAAATAACAAGAAACCGCGTTGCCAGTGCCGCAGTTTCCGCGGCGAAAGAGCCTCCAGCGAAAGATAGGCTTCATGAGGAGTGCGGTTTGGAAAGGCGAGCTTCTGATAAGGCGAGGGCAGACCCAGATTGCAGAGGGCGAACTCATCTTCCTGGGGTCGTTCCCAGCCGACGGCCACGTTGTCAAAAGGGCGCCGCTCAGGTAACAGCATTCGATAAAGCACGGGAAACAGCACCGTATCGAACCACTCCGTCAGAAGAAAATGGTTCGGATTCATGCACTCGTAGGTGTTGGGATAGGTGAAGCGCGGATCGAGCGCGAGAAGCTCGTGCAGCAATGTGGTGCCCGAGCGCCAGTGTCCAATGACGAACAGGGGAGGCTGGATAATTTCGGTACGGCGGATGCGCCCTCCCCAGATCGCCTCTTCCACGCCGCGGCATGTGCTGTTCAACAGGGCGGTAACCGTAATCAGGACCGCTTCGTGTAGGTAGCGAAGATCGACCGCAAAACGATTGTGGATCAACATCTTGGTCCAACCGGCAAGGTTTCCTCCATACCAGAACTTGGGAGACCAGGTACGCGCCTGATGAGAAGGCGCTTGTGCTTTGTTTTCCAGCAGCAACGACATATCGACGCATCTCTCTATAGAGTCAGTTGGACCTGCGGGCATCGTCTCAGACGAAATCGCACCGTCCGATTCGTGCATGAAACGGTTTGTCACGGCCTTACCATGCGCCTTGAACGTCGTCTTCGTGGACCCGACAATCGGACAGTATGCCTGCATCTTCCCGGTGATTGGGGCTGATGTGCTTCCGGTTTTCCCGAATAGAGCATTAACGCTTGCGAAACATCACCGGATATCCCTTGGGGCATCGAACGGCAGGATCCTCAGCTTGGCGGTCTCTCGATCCGCATACCTCGCCGTCGCCGGGCTGGCCGGCCTGCCGCGCCGGGCGATCCGGAAGGCCCACGCGAAGTTGCAAGAGCTGGAAAACACGGCTTAACGCGCGCAGCGCGCACAGGCAGGCAGCAGGCAACTGGACCTCTTCGAGCGCCCGGAGCCGCACCTCGTCGTTACGTTGCTGGAAATGATCAATCCCGATAACGCCGAAAGAGGCTCTCGACGTCCTGTTCCAGCTGAAATCACTCGTGGAATGAACCCCAGGTTGGCATGCGGGACGTTGAGATAGCAGATTCACCGAGGCTGGAAGTGTGCTCGTGCGTCTGTCAGCAAGCGTCAGGAATGTCGGTCGTGCGCCTTCTTCAGATAGAATGGAGTCGCCAGTCGATTGATGAAAATCATCAGCCACGGGCTCAGGCGGTAGATCCACCACGTGATGCGCGCGTATAACGGAAACACGACGAGGGCCCTGTTTCTTCTCAGTCCACGCAGGATTGTGGCCGCGGCCGCGTCGACATCGGTGAACCCGAACGGAATGCTTTGCTCGAGCCCCTTCGCGGTGAAGCCGCGGGAGTACTGCCCCGAATGCAGCAACCCGGTGCGGATGAAGCCCGGGCACACCGCGGTTACGCGCACGCCTTGCCGTCGCGCTTCGGAGCGTAGCGCCAGGCTCATCCCCACCACGGCATGTTTGGTGGCGACATAGGGCGCGACGAGGATACCCGGAAACAGGCCGTACATCGAGGCGACGTTCACGATGTGGCCCGAGCGCTGCCTGAGCATGTGCTGGTAAGCCGCGTGGGTGCCGTGGACGACGCCGAGGAAATTGACATCGACGATGCGACGCCAGGCCCGTGTGTCGATGTCTTGAACCTCGCCGCCGACCACGATGCCCGCATTGTTGAACATCCAGTCGATGTGCCCGAACTCGGCCACGACGGCGTCCACGCCAGCGGCCACGGCGTCGGCGCTGCTGACATCCAGTTCCAGCGCGCGCGCCCGGTAACCTTCCCGGGTGAGATTGGCAGCTACGAGCTCAGCGGCCGGACGGTCGATGTCCGCGACGATCACGGTAGCGCCCTGGCGGCACAATGCCATGCATATGCTCCGTCCGATGCCGGAGGCGCCGCCGGTGACGATTGCGACCTTATCCTGGCGTGGATTCATGGCCTGCGGCTGCATCTCCGCCGATGCCGCTCGCGATCGAGTTCAGCGAGATACGGATGAAAATCGACCTGTATCGTATGCCGCGCTGATCGGGTGTAGCGCCGGGCCATCTTTTCGCGGTAGCGCCGGACATCGCGCAGCATGTCCCCCCGCGCTGGAAGACGCACTTCATCCGTCAAAATGTCCGCGACCCATTTCGACTGGGCTTCGGCCAGCGGCATGATCGCGCCCCAGGGCTGAACGAGGCCGATGAAGTAGAGGTTGGGCAAGTCCGGATGCACCACGTTCTTGTACAAATCCACCTGGTTCTGCCGCGGATCGATCACCGTGTCGGCGAGAAAGGGAAACGCGATGTTGTAACCGGTGGCATAGACGATGATATCGATCGCCTCTTCCGATCCATCGGTAAAGCGCACTTTGTCGCCGGCCAGTTGCTGGATGTTCGGTTTGACTTTCAGATAACCGTGGCCGAGATAGTTGAGTAGATCCGCCGAGATGGTGGGGTGCTCTTCGAAGAACCGGTGCTTGGGATCAGGCAGCCCGTACCATGAATGCTTGCCGCGAGCTAACCGCAACGCCGCCGAGACGACCGGTCGTATCATCCAGTATGGGAGATGCCGCCAGAAAAATGCAGGGATCAGAGTATCCATCGGTAAGCCGGAAAGATACTTCGGGATGATGTGAGCGCCTCGGCGGGTGGAAATAAATGTCGTTTGCGCTATGCGCGAGACCTCGCAGGCGATGTCACAGGCCGAATTACCCAATCCCACTACGAGCACGCGCTTGCCCTCGAAACCTTCCGGCGTGCGGTAGTCATGCGAGTGCATCGTCTGCCCCGTGAACTCACCGGGGAACTCGGGAAAGCGGGGATTCCAATGATGGCCATTGGCTACGCAGACGGCGCCATAGCGCTTGGTAATGAGTTTGTCTTGCGCGTCCTTGACGGTGACCGCAAAGCCCCCGTCGGCCACTGGGCGAACGTGTTCG
Source organism: Methylococcaceae bacterium (assembly GCA_902812445.1). GTDB lineage: Bacteria > Pseudomonadota > Gammaproteobacteria > Methylococcales > Methylococcaceae > CADDZF01. The sequence continues at coordinate 8,030 of CADDZF010000024.1, forward strand.
ACGCTGTTACGGAACGTGATGGTGTGCCGAAACCCGAAATGATCGACGTAGTTTTCGAAATATTTGTGAATCAGCTGGTGACAGGGAAACGGTGGGTAGTCGCGCGGCATGGGAAAATCGGCGTATTGCATGGCATCCCGCGAGGTGTTGATGTGTAGCGATCGGTAAGCCGAGGACAGGCCGTTATCATTGTCGTAGCGCCACATCCCTCCGATGCTGGATCCCTTCTCGTAACAATCGAACGGAATACCGCGTTCGTGGAACGCCTTGGCGCAGGCGATGCCCGATGAGCCGGCGCCGATGATACAGGCATCGATGACGGGCGTACGATCAGTGGCGTTTGCTTGTCGAGGAGAAAGCATGCTCAGACCTCATGCGAAATATACGAACTTACGACTTTGGCCCGGGTTTTTTCGTACCCTGTGTCCCGACCATCGAGGACTGCATCCGCCGGTTCCAGCGGCAGCGAATAACCGGCCGTGCGATTGAGCCAGTCAATCAGAAGTCGATGGTAGCGTTCCGTACAGTCGGCGAAAAACATGTGCCCGGCATGCTCCAGGACGACCAGTTCGGCGCCGGGAATGCATTCCGCGATGACCTGGGTATGCGCCAGCGGGATGTACGGATCGCGCTCGCCGCCCACGATCAGGGCGGGGGCCGTAATCCGGCAGAGCAGATCGCCGATGTCGAACCGCGAAAAGCGTTCGAACAGGTTGGCCAGCGCTTCGAGGTCCTGATGCCTCAACGTCTCGTGCCAGGCATCGAGGGTGGCGCATGAAACCGGTGATTCATGAAAGGCGCGTCGATTGCCCGAGGCCTGTCCCATGACGAGCCGAAACAGCTCCGGACGACGGGCCAAAAACGCATACGCCGTTCGGAAACTGCGCCTGCCGAGCCGACCTCCCCGAGCAAGCCCCTGCATTAGACCGGCGAGGCCGTGCCAACGGCCCTTGGTAAAGCCTGAGAGACTCAGGACGCTGCGCACGCGCTCAGGAAACCGGGCGGCGATATTCAGCGCCGTGAAGCCGCCCGTCGACCAGCCGACGAGCGCGGCCGGCTGACCGCCCAGCATGCGCGACAGCGCGGCGACCTCCACGTCTGCGAACGTTCCGGCCGTCAAGTCACGAAACGGATAATTTGCAGGTAGATCGGACGGAGGATGTCCAGGAAGGCTCAACGAAATCCAGCGAACCGTGTCGCGCACGCCGTTCGGCAGGGAGGGCAGCCAAAAGTCGACCGAGGCAGTGATGCCGTGAAGAAACACCACGGGCGTGCCGGGGCGGTCTTCATTAGCGCTGATCACGGCCAGCTTGTGACCTTCTGCTTCGATGAATCCTCGCCGCACGCGCGTCCCTTCAGGCATGGCGATAGCAGCGCTGGCGGCGGGTTACAAACAGCATGCCTGCTCCATCCTCCTACTTGCGCTGCGGCCGTAAGCCGTTTTGATGCGGCACGGCGAGTGCAACATCCTATAACGGCAGCGACGTGGTGACACGGGCATTGATCCGCTCGGAACGTACGATGCGCGTCTGGTTGGGCGACAGCATCTCATAGGTAACGCCGCGCCAGACGATGCGGCGGGTTAAGCAGGAAGCGACGGCATTATACAGATAAAGCAGCGTCATGATGGGCTCCATGACCACATAGGCCCAGCTTGCCCTGGCCAGATGCTGGCGATGGTCCGGCAGGCATCGCATGGCGACCGCGAGTCCAGACGATGCATGGCAGGCCGACTGGCTTACGACGGCCATGAGCAGCAACGCGAGGGCGCTTGGAAAGGTTCCCTGCATGGCGCCAGCAAACACTGCCGTCAATCCCCCCCAGAAGATGATGCTGTAGTAACAATGGCCAAACACCGCCTGCAGCCAGGTTCCCGGCAGGTAGACACGGGTGATTGTGATCTGCCGTGTCGTAAACTCCAGGAGCTGTTTCATACTCACGTCGGCGTGAGCCGCTACCAGGCACCTCGGCACGAATGCGATCCTTAGTCCCGATCGACGGACGGCATTCGATAACGCCAGGTCGTCGCTCAATCCCCCGCGCCAGCGCTGCCTGATTTCCAGCCGCTCGAAGTCTTCACGGCGCATCGCCATCGATCCGCCCCAGGCGAAATGCGAATTTTCACCCAGTACGGCGAGGGCCTGCGCGTTCCAGCTCGCCAGCAGGAATGACCAAAAGTTGCCCGCTACGGGAATATGCCAGCGGTATCCCGTCGTGGCGCCGATGTCAGGGTTTGCGAGTGGCGCTAGGATCTGCGCGAGCCAGTCGAGTCGAGGCTGCGCGTCGGAATCCGCGAACACCACGGCCTCGACATCTTTTTCAATGGCCTCGACCGCGGCGCACAGGTTGTGCACTTTCTGGCCACACGTTTCCGCCATTCCCGCCACGATCACCCGCGCCGGCCGCGCGCTTTTGATGATTAGATTCCTGATCACGGCGTATGCAGGATCGCTTTCGCTCTCGGTGACGAATACGAGTGAATAGTCGGGATAGTCCTGGTTCATCAGCGCCCAAATGTTTTCCTCGATGCGCGGCTCGACTCCCTTGCATGGGACGATAATCACCGCCTTCGGCTGGTACGGCGCTGCCGGGCCCGTGCGATGGCGGACGACCCGGTAAGCCATCAGCAGTCCGGGAATCACCAGCGTCACCATCTGCAGTAAGACGAACGCGGACGCCAAAGTCGTAAACAGGACAATCATGAGCCCATTGCAGAAAAGCGGATGCTTAGAATGTGTAGGCAGCGCCTAGAAACAACGAGTATCTCAATAGACTGCCGAACTCGCTCTTCCGACCGCCGGTAAAACCATTGCCGATGAGATACAGCAAGGTATGCTCGCCCACCTCATACTCAAAAATTCCGATCAAGCGGCTCGAATCATCATTGAGGTTATGGACCACTCGCAGGTTTACGTTGAGATCCCTCCACACCTTGGTATCGGTATACTGCACCATCAGATAGTCCTGACGGAACAAGATATCGCTGGGTTTGACCTCGTGGCGGAAGAAGCACTGTTCGATGCGGTCCAGCAGGCAGCCGTTGTTGTCGTGAAAATACTCGACATTGAAGGTAGGGCCGGCCTCCAGCGTGTATGCAGCGCCGGCCTGCACCTGAAAATCGTCGTGCTCGGAAGCGCTGCCTTCGCCGTAGACGAGTAGCGCATCGGAGATATTCCAGCCGCCGAGGAAGCCCAGCCGATATCCCTCGTGTTCGCGGTACGAGGGAATCAGCGAGGCGTATTTGCCTTCGCCGGTGTAATCGAACTTCAAGGCATAAGCCGGCTCGAAACCCCTCGCTTGTCCGGATTGACCCAGAAACCCGGATTGATTGAGGCCGAACCCTTGCTGATTGTTCAAGCGCCCTTCATCCGTGTTGGCGATGAACGAGGCCGCCCAGGTCGGGCTCGGTATCCATACAGCCCGCGCATAACCGAGCCCGCCGACTTCGACACGCGGATTGTTGCGCCCGTTCTCCTGATTGAACGGATTGGACGAGGACAAGATGACCGAAGGGCCCCACTGCAGGTTTTCCCGGCCATAAGAGACAAATAGCTGATCGTTGAGCCGATAGCGGGCAAACCACTCGTTGACGTAGAACTGCTTGTTCGTCTTCTCATCCCCGGCGCGCGCGCCCTCTTCCCAGCGCTGCCAGTTGAGCAGGAAGCGCGGCTTGAAGCCGAGCTCCAACCGCCGGAAATCGAGATTGAAATCCAGCCGCGGATTCAATACCGCCTGATAACGTGGCAAGCCGAGGAAATTTTGGGGATTGAGGCCCGAATCCTTGGGCTCCTGAATGATGCCGAAAGCCAGGATGTTGATCCGCGAGTAAAAGCCGCGCTTGATCTCTTCGGCAAGGCTCTCCTGCGAGGAGGTCGACCCCAGCACCGTCGCGGCACGGATAACGGAGAGTCCTGATATCGTCTGTAGAATGGTTGCGCCTATCAATGCCCATGCCAGCGTGCCTGGTAACCTTCTCATTTCATGAACAGGTTGAGATTGAATACGTAGTCCGACAGCGGCTCGAACCGAGGCTTGGTCAGATTGAGGTAAGTCACGTCTTCGCTCATCAACGCGTCATACAGCGTGATCTTCGAAATAAAGGGCCGGGTTTTTCCGTCAATGATCACCGTGTTGGCGTACTCCATCTCCGCCAATTTGAACTTCTTTCCCGATACGGTGAAGTATTCCGCTTTGATACCGACCAGGCGAGTCTTCGAAATCCAGTACTTGACCCGATCGTAGGTTGTCTTGTCGTTCTTGCTGGTGAGATCGAAGACATAGCATTCTTCGCTCCCGACAGTCTCATCCGGAAGCGGAGCGGCGTCATAGTCTTGGGCATAATTGGTCGAGGCGATGTCGCCGTAGGCGGCGTTGCCCATCAGTTTCTGGCGCTGTGAGATGGGTATGGCCTTGCTGAGGCCCGGCTTGTAGAACCACATGTTATTGCTCGACATGAGGAGCTTGTTGCCTTTGTACTTCGGCGGCGCCAGACTCATCCCGGAAATATCGAACCCGCGCGCCTTGATGTCATAGGTCATGTTCTCGGTTCGCTGTTGTTCGATGGATTCGACCACCACTTCCCAGGCGATGCCTTTAAGGTTACCGCGCGATTCATCGGCCTTCTTCAGGATCTCGTGCGCGCTGATCCCGGCCGAGACATCCAAAGCGAGCAGGACGATGGATAGACTTGCCAGGGCTTGAACGAATCGTCTCATAATCTAGACTCCCAATCCGATTTAAACGTGTCCCAAGGCGCCGACAATCTCCATGCGGGCCGCCTTGCGGGCCGGAAGGCTGGCCGCTATCAGCGAGAGCGAGACCAGCAGCAGGACGCTGTACAGCATGTAGCTCGGTACCAGATAGATCTCCAGCGGAACCCGCCGGGTGATCTGTGGCGGCATCCAGGTGGGTTGCAGCAACTTGATACCGGACCAAGTGATCAAGGTGAGCGCAACGCCGAGCAGCGACCCGGCCAAGCCCAACAGCATGCTTTCGCTGGCAAACAGGCCGATGATTCCGCGTCGCTTGAAGCCCAGCGCGCGCAACGTCCCGATTTCGCGGGTGCGCTCCATGATCGCCATGCCGACGGTGTTGATCACGCTCATCACGACGATGGTGAATACGATCAGAAACGTAAACAGAAAAATGACATCGAACATCTGTTTAACCTTGGTATAGAAGGTGGATAGCTCGTTCCAGGTCTTGATCTCGAGCTTCAAGCCGCGCGCCGCGAATTCCCGCGCGAGAAGAGCGCGCATCGACTCGGTCTGGGCGTCGTCCTGCAAGAGCACGGTCAGGCGATCGACGCTGGTCGTATCGTAGAGGCTCTGGGCGAATTTAAGCGTGACGAGCATCAGCTTGTCTTCCAATGCCTCGACCGGCGCATCGAAAAACTGCAGTACCTGCGCATCCAGGGCGTTGATCTGTCCCGATACCGTAGGCGCCATGGCGACTGCGGTGGCATCCAGCTCGAGCTTGAGCTGCTCCGCCAGCCCCTTGCTCAACCCGGCCCCGAAGACGATAGCGTCCTCCAGTTGTTTGCCGGTAAACAGCTTTATTTTACCGGTCATGCCCCTCGAGTAGCCGTTGATGGCACGCACCTCGGAAGGAACCCGGCCCGCGGCGATGAAGACGGTAGATACCTGGCCATTGCTCAGTAATCCTGAAATATGCAGCTGCGGCGTGGCGATCAGGACTTCCGGGTGCGCGTGAACCACCTCGTTGATGACCGCCATGTCGGCTTCATCGAGAAGGTAGCGGGTCGGATCGAGCTTGCCCTCATGGAGAAAACCTTCCTTGAAGATCGTAAGGTGCCCATTGGCCTGGCCGTAAATATAGCCATCCTCAAGACTGGTGAAAATATAGGCGGTGAAGCCGCCGAGCGCGTTGACGGCAGCGAAACCGAGACCGATCGCGAGAATGGTGAAGAGCGATCGGCGGCGATTGCGGAACAGATTTCTTGCTGCGAGCTTGATCCAGGTCATCATGGACGTAGGGTGGCAACTTGGCTTGTTTTTGGCTGTTCCAGTGTTCGCTCATCGGCGATCTCGCCATCGCGCATCAAGACTTGGCGCCCTACGCGTTCTAGCAGGCGCTGATCGTGGGTGGAAAAGATGAAGGTGGTGCCGTGCTCCTCATTGAGCTGGCGCATCAGGTCGATGATGTTCGCGGCATTTTCCGAATCGAGATTGGCGGTCGGTTCATCGGCGATCACGAGGACGGGATCGGCGACCAGCGCCCGCGCTATGGCGACCCGTTGCTGCTGACCGCCGGAAAGCTTGGCGGGGCGGTGCGCCGTGTGCGGCGCGAGACCCACCTCGCCGAGACGTTCGAGCGCGCGCAGCCTGGCGAGCGATGCCGATGTGCCCGCGATTTGCAGCGGTAACATGACGTTTTCCAGGGCCGAGAGCACCGGTATCAGATTGAAACCTTGAAAAACGAAACCGATAGCCCTATTTCGCACCTCGCTGCGCCGGTCGTCGGCCAGCGTGGTCACGTCCTGCCCCTCGAGGTGCACCGTGCCGGAAGAAGGAGTATCGAGCAGGCCGACCAGATTACAGAGGGTGGATTTTCCCGAACCTGACGGACCCCAGATCGCCGCAAATTCGCCCGGCTGTATGCGGAGGCTGATACCTCTGAGCGCGGCGATGCGTTCGTCGCCCATCTGATAATACTTGTACACGCGGCGTAGCTCTATGAGAGGTGCCGGCCGCGCCGCTGCAGGAATCCTCATGGCTTGGCTCCAAAAAGCGCGCCAGTCCCCACTACCTCCGATCTGGCCAAACCGCACCAACCCGGTTCGTAGAGCCTGCGCAAGATTCCGGACATCGGCTGCAGCGCAAAGTCGGGCACTGTGCTTGCCGTGAAGGCCAGACTGTGAGCTGGGTGCGATAGCAGCATTTCACAGCTTAAATGCGACGGAATGCCGGCGAACGCAAATGGGATGTTGTCTGGAGTCGGATTCACGCAAAATACGCGTGGACCGTCGGGGAGTTTAATCTGACGCATAGCATCCTCCACTAAAGTTTTGCGAGTCGCCGTCGGGCTTAGGCGCTGGCCGAATCGAGCGTGTGAGCGGTTGCGCACGCAATGATGAAATCACCGTCCCGGGTGGTATTGGCGACGACCATGCGCCCGCTGCCTCGCGACAAGATTTCGATGGTGCCGTCGGCGTCGATGGCCATCGCCTCGAAGCGCTGTAGCGCGCCATCGATTCCTGTCCCCAGTAGTTTGCCCGCCACTTCCTTGGCACACCACAGTCGTGTCATCCACTCTGCCCTCGCATCGGCGGGAGAAGCCATCGCGGCTCTAGGCTCTAGCAGGCGGCGTTCGGACTCGGTGCTGATAGTGGGTAAAAAACCTGCATCGTGTCCGCGGATGCGTTCGATATCCACTCCCACGGCTCCGCCATGGGCGATGGCGATGGCGCGATCCTCGCAATGTGCGATGCTGACATGAGGAAGTGGATCATGGCCCGCCAAGCGCCCGACCCTCGGCTGGCCATGTGCATCGTTCTCGATCGTAAAGGCGGCCGGGTGCAAAAGTTCATCGGTGCCGGCACGCCGTGCGAGCCACCGGCGCACGGCGTCCTTGGCCGTGATGCGGCCGAGCAGCCATTGGTGCTGGCGCTGCGGAACACTGGCTTTGGCGGTGAGCACCGCCATCTCCTCGCTATGCAGGCAGAACCGCGCCAGCATGCCGTCATCGAAACCGGCAAGGTCGCCGCTTGAGAGTATCTGACATACCGCAGCACGCGAGAGGATCGGCAGTTCGGCGCATCGGCTCAACGCATAACGCGTCGGCAGACGGCGAAAATCCAACAGCCGCCGCTCCCAGCGGAATTTCCATTTGGCCCAGTCTTGAATGCGCATCCATACGGCGCCCGCGCCGTCCTGAACCTCGATATCGGCGTGCAGCGTCTTGATGTCATCCCGCGTGATCTCGACCCGTACGGGCACCCGCGCCCCGGCCGGCGGGGTCGCCCGGTAGATCTCTAGTTTCTTGATCCCGATGGGAAATACATAGCGCTCGCGTACCATCGCCCAAATGCCGATGAGCTGCCCCACCGCATCGAGCAGGGTCGGATCGGTCAGGAGCTGCGGCCGGCCGACGGAGCGAAACAGGCGAGCCGGTGACCTGACGAGCAGTTCGCCGGCAGCTCCCCGATCGCCCAACAGAATTTCACCGGACAGACACTGGTAGCTCGGACCATGGAATAGAAAGCGGTCCCGGTAGATCTCGTCGGCGCTCAGCGGATAGCGGTGGAGATTGGTAAACTCGCTAAAACCGAGTGCGAGATCGAGCCGGTAGTGGGGCGCGAACAATACGTTGGCGCTGATCGCCGGCACCGTCTGTTGCTCAATGTAGATCGAGGTGGCGATATGCCAGGTTTGACGCTCGGCGTCGAAGCGCTGGTTACGCGCCGCGATGCGGAGACTCAGGCGGTCCGTATCCGCCAGTTCGATCCATCGGGCGGCCTTGACGTCTTCGAATCCAATGAGGCCATGACCCGGCGTGAGACAGGCGGCTACTTCAGCCATGATCTCCAGACTCATGGTCATGGGCAGCACCGGCAGGCAGGCGGATAGGGGTTTGATGCCCGGCGCGTGGACAAAAGCGTGATCCGCCAAGTGCAAATCTTCCGCGAGGGCGAGTGGACGCTCGACCGTAATCGATGCGCCGGCGACGTGATGGAGGATTTCCCCGATGAAAGGCAAGGTGAGGGATTCATCGACTTCGGTGCGCTCCCCGGCAAGGCGCGACGCCGATTCTGTATCGAAAGCGCGCATGGGGTCTGCTGCCACACTTGCGGCGACCGGCTCGGATCGGTCGATTTCCTGGGTTTCCAACTGCCGCGCCGCCTCGACCTCGTACATGCGCCCGAGCAGCGGCGCGGAGCCGCCTTCGAGAATCTGCTGCGGGCCAGACCGTTGCTTGATCGTCATATTTTCTCCAGCACCTGGCCGGTAATCGTCAACCCGGGCCCGAAAGCGATACAGACGATCCGTGTGCCGAGCGGGATCGCCTTTTCATCCACAATCTCTTTCAGGATATGCGGGATCGTTGCCGATGACATGTTGCCGTTTTCGCGGAACACCTGCTTGCTGATGGCGACCTGGTCATCGCGTAACTCGAGTTCATCTTGGATATGTTCCACGATTTTCGGTCCGCCCGGATGGATGGCAAACATGAGCCTTTCTTGCTGCTCGGCGAAATCGCTGCCGATTCCCTGCAGCAACGCGCGGACGAACGGCCGCACGTGTTTTTTGATGACGACGGGCACCATCGCCGACAGGGTCATGTGAAACTGATGGGATCCGGGAACCCACGTCATGTCGTCCGCCGAATCGGGGAGCAGATGCTCCTTCAACGCCAGAATTTTCAGGCCTCTCAGTCCATTCTTACGCAGCGTCGCTTCCGAATACAGGGAGTACTTGATGAAGCCATCGGCAAACAAGCTCATCGTAATGATGTTTTCCGCGCGCAGTTCAGTAATGTTGTGATGCGTCGAAAGCAGTTCGGTGTGGATGATATCCACTCGCTCCTTGGGCGGTGTCACCGCGAAATGCGACGAGGACAAAAAGCCGTGCGCCATCTTGATGGCGGGAAAGGCCCCGTAACAACCCATGTGATAGCTGTGCGTAACAGTCGTGTCGAACCATTCCTTGCGCGCCACCATGCGCTCGACCGGGCTTGGCGCCAGATAGCCCGAGCAGGTCACGTGAATGACATCGTCGGGCGCTTTGTCGGTATCCGCATACATCTCGTTCAGGCACTGGTCGACGACCTTGCCGTAACTCTCGTGCCGAGTCTTCAGATCCGCGCCTTTGGGATCTGTCTTATCTTTGAACAATTGCAGATACTCGTGCTTCGGTTCGGCCAAATCGAAATGGCCGTCGACGAACCGAATATCGGTAAGGCGCGGGAAAAACACCAATTGCCGCCGCTTGATCTGCGCGGGTGAAAGAGCGTATCGGTCGAATTTCTCTTTTACCTCCTTGTGCACCTGGCGAAACCCTTCCTTGTCCTCGATCGCATGGCTCAGACAATAGGCCTTGGTGAAGCCGTAAGCCGACAGTTCCAAGGTGACACGCTGAGGGACGGGCTTGGAGAACCGCACCGGGGTAAAGTTTCCCAATACGGCGCTCTGTGGACTAGTCATGGGCTTTGCTCCTCATTTGATGAGAGCTAGTGTTCGAAGTACCGCCGTCGCCGCCGCCGAAGCGTTGCGGCTATACGGCGGCCACTTGGGGAGGAGCCATTGGCATACGGTCTTGCCCCTGTATGCCATCGCGCAATTGGCGCCGTTGCAGCTCGGCGATCTGCCGGAGGCTTGCCGTAATCACGATTTCGGGTTCATCCGTGTTGCGCTGCTGCAAGGTTTCCAGGCAATAGCGCGTCCCCGTATGCAGCGGGATGGGGTGAATGCCGCGGGCAGCATAAAGGGCGAGCACCTCATCGCTCACCATGCCGCCATCCCAGGGGCCCCAGTTGATCGAAACGGTGTGGACTTGCGGCCACTTGCGGCTCATGCGATCGGCCAGCTTGTTCAGAACCTCGTTGGCGGCGCTGTAGTCGCACTGTCCCACGTTGCCGAAACGTCCGGCGATGGAGGAGAACAACACCAGGAATTTCAGGCTCTCGGGACGGAGCTTGCGGGACATGACCTGAGCGGGGACAACTTTGGTGTCATAAACGGCCTCGAATGAGGCCAGCGATTTGTCGCGAATCAGCTTGTCGTCGATTATCCCAGCACCGTGAAGCACCCCATCGATACGCCCCCACTTCGCGTACACCTCATCGATTAGGCGAGCGAACGCTTTGGCGTCGCGCACGTCGAGGGCATGGTATTCGACCTCGGCGCCACTCGCCCGCATGGCGGCCAGGTTAGCGCGGATGTCGCGATCCTTTAGGATTCGCTGGAGGACGCGATCGATCTCGGCCGGTGTAATCTTGCCCGGGCCTTTGGCGCGCAGGTCGCGGATCAAAAATTGTTTCAGCTCAGCCGGCTCGGTGATGCCTTGGGTCGACGCCGGTTCCGGCTCGGGCATGGGGCTGCGGCCCACTAGTATGAGACGCGGGCGGTAACGCTCGGCCAAAGCCCGGGCGACCACCGCCGTGATGCCATGGCCGCCACCGGTGACCAGCAGCACGCCATCGCTGTCCAGCTTCAGGGTCGAGAAATCCCCTTTGGCCGCGCTTTTTTGCTGCAAGTCGACTCGCCAGCGCCCTTCTCGCGTGAAGCCGATCTCCAGCAGCGGATCCTGCTGGCACCACTCGTTGAAGACATGCTTGACCAGTTGCTCCGGCCCTAAGTCCGGAGCGATGTCGATGCATTTTACCCTGACCTCCGGCCATTCCCGCGCGAGCGACTTTGCGACCCCAAGGGTTCCCGCCATTTCCGCCCTGAACTCTTGCGATCGGCTGAGGCCGAACTGGCCGTCGAACGAAGTGAGGTTGATAAGCCAGCCACCGCCGCTTCTAAGATCCGGCTCCAGCACCTTGCACAACAGGAACAAGGCTTTTGCAGCGTCCACAGGATCGCCTTCTGCATCCGCCGCATCGGCCCCAACCAGATTCATCAGGTTGATAACCGCCCCGATTCCCTGATCCGAACCGCTAAGCAAGTCGTGCAGCAACTGAACGGATTCCAGCGACGACAGGTCGGCCTCGAAACGCTCATCGCCCAGGGTGCGTGTTAGCCTACCCGGGATAATGTGTTGTACCGCATGGCCGATGTCGGTCAGTGCGCTTGTCAACGCTTTGCTTACGTCCGAAACGCCTCCTAACAGCACGATTGAGCGTTCGACCGGCAAGTGGTTCACGTCCCTGTCGTCGATGGGTGCTGGGATGGGTTTTACCGCATAGCAGTGTACGGAATCCGCCGTCTGTGTAGTGATTGACTCCACCGTCTCAGCCGGCGCTGGTGACGGTGGAGTCTGCGATTTTTTTACTGGAGCGGCTCCTCCTTCCGAGCTCGCAGGATCGCGCAATATATCATACCAGCCGATGATTTCATTTAACGTCTTGAGCCCCGACAGTTCCTCGAAAACCGTCTCCTCATCGCGTCCCTCCATGAGGTTGTAGTGGTCCTTGAGTCCGCTGAAGACTTCGATCCGCTTGATGGAATCGATGCCAAGATCGGCCTCCATATGAGCATCGAGGTCCAGCATATCTTCCGGATAACCGGTGCGCTCCGACACCGCGTGCAGCAGATCGGCCTTGAATTTTTCGGTGGGGGCCAGAGTGCCGCGACTGTCGGTGCTCGCCGCCGGAGCGGCGGGTTCTGGAGAAACCGACCCGGCGTTGCTCTCATGGTCGCCCATCGCAGAAGCGTGAGTATTCAGGGCGGAACGCTCGAGCGGTACAACGGGTGCAATCCGTTCGCCAGCGGCTCCACTCGCATGAGCGGCAAGTACCTGTCTCGGAAGTACCGGCGCTGGCGGCACCGTTTGCAGCGTGGCTCGGGGTGAAGCTGAGGCGGCCAAGCCCGCTTGCGCCGCTACCGGCTGCTCGACCGGTGGCGATGTACTCGCCGCCAATCCCTGCAGATCGAACCCAATGAGACTGCTTTGAAACTCCAGAAAGCAGCGCAGTGTCTCCTGCTGTTCGCGCTGCAGTTCCATGAGCTGAGCCAAGCTGCTCTGAATTTGCGCGACCTGTGCTTCCGGACGTGCAGATGCCGTCCCTGGCGGTGTTTCCACTCTATTGGATGCCTCATTGTTCGACATGGCTGGTCTCCTTTGCGATGAAAAGCGATTTTTAGCGCGGGTTACCGGTAGGCGCGCGATGCGAGCCGGCGTAGCGGGAGAGGTCTCGATAGGCGATGCCCCCGCCGCGGCCTTCGCCTCCACGGCGACGGTCACGGGCGTAGCCGCCTTGGGTGCGCTCGCAGGGGCGTTCCAGGGCAGCGCGCGGCCGCCATTAACCCGCCAGATTAAGGGACCTGGCTTAGCCTTGATGTGCGCCTTGGCGAACACCTCCGCTAGAGCAGATTCCTCGAGTCCCCGCCCTTTGAACCAGTTCTCGAGGTGAACCGGCAGTCCGAGCGCGAAGGCCTGGGTCAAAACGTGCGCGAGCTGCAGCCAGCCCGGGCGCCCCGGGGCATCGATCGCCAAGCTGGAGTGCGGACGGTCGGCCAAAATGCGACCGACCAGACCGCTCAACACCAACCCAGGACCCGCTTCTAAGAATACCCGCGCGCCGGCTTCATAGAGGTGATCGATTTCTTCGACGAAGCGCACGGATTCGGTCAGATGGCGGGCGAGCAGCGTACGCATCTCATCCGTCGTACCGGGATAAGGGCGCGCCGTGGTATTACTGATGACCGGAATCCGGGGGACCTTGAATTCGATCTTGGCCAGTTCCGCCGCAAGAAGATCGCGCCCAGCCGCCATGGCGGCGGAGTGGAACGCGGCGCTCACCGGCAGCTTCGTGACTCGCAGCGACTGTTTGCTCAAGATCGCTATAGCGACATCGATAGCCTCGAGCGAACCGGCGATGATGGTCTGATCCGGTGCGTTCAGGTTGGCGAGGCTGACGGCCAGTCGATGATGTTCAATGAGCGCCGCGAGCCGCGCTCCATCGGTGTCCACCGCGGCCATCGCTCCGGGCGAGGTGCGGCCCGCCTCGGCAGCCAGCCGCCCGCGAATTTCGGAGAGGCGAATCAATTCATCCGGCTGTATGGCGCCGGCCGCGCACAGCGCGACGTATTCGCCATAACTATGGCCGGCGACGAAGTCCGGCTGCAGACCATAAGCCTTCAGCACTTCGAGCGCGGCCAGCCCGACCACCCCCAGCGCGGGTTGCGCCACCTGGGTCGCATTCAGCGCGCTTTGTTGCCGCGCCCGCTCCTCATCGCTGAATGCGGGTAGCGGGTAGATATAGCGGGAGAGCGCTTGCGGCAGCCGCTCGGCGAGCAGCACGTCGGCGCGCTCGAACAAGCCATGGAGTTCCGGCAGTGTCGCGACCAGGTCACGCAGCATATTGACCTTTTGCGAACCTTGGCCAGGAAACAGAAAGCACACGCCGGTGGCCGCGGCGCCTTCGCGGAGGTACACGCCTTGCGGGTGCTTGACCTCGGCCTTATCGTCATGCAGCAAGCGTAGCGCCAGCGCGAGCTTCTGCTTGAGATCCGCGGTCGAGGTGGCGAGGAGTGCCAGACGGCACGCGCGGGCGCCGTTGTCGGTCTCCCCGCGCCGGTGCTCGGTATGCAGTGAATAGGCGAGCTGCGCGAGGTCGATGTGCTCGGGATGTTCGAGCGCCTGCAGCAGGTTTTGTACCGACTGCAGGACGCGCGGCCGGTCAGGTGCCCAGAAAACGAACGGCTCGGCATCCCGCGGGCACAGGTCGAGCGCATCGGCGGCTCGGTAGCCGCCGCCATATTCTTCCAGCACGGCGTGGAAATCGGTGCCGCCGAAGCCGAAAGCGCTGACGCCACAACGACGCGGATAGCCTTTGCCACTGTCGAGCCACGGCCTGGTCTCGGTATTGATAAAAAATGGCGTACGCGAAAAATCGACCCGCGAGTTCGGAACCTCGACGCCGATGGTCGGCGGCAGTACCCGGTGCTTGAGCGCCAGCGTGGCTTTGATCATCCCCGCCAGACCCGCAGTGACTTTGGTATGGCCGATCATGGATTTTACCGAGCCGACGGCGCAGGATTGCGCCGCCATCTCGGCATTCCCGAATGCCAAGTTGAGCGCTTCGATTTCCGATTTGTCGCCCACGGCGGTTCCGGTACCGTGCGCCTCGATCAATTCTACCGTTGCAGGGTCCACGCCGGCGTTCTCGTAAGCGCGCCGCAATGCGCTCACTTGGCCTTCCGGATGAGGTGCCGTCAGGCTGCGATTGCGTCCGTCGCTAGAGCTGCCGATGCCTTTGATCACGGCATAGATCCGATCGCCGTCCCGCTCGGCATCGCCAAGTCGCTTGAGGACCAGTGCAGCGACGCCTTCGCCGAGACCGATCCCGTCTGCGCCGTCGTCGAACGGACGGCTGCGGCCGCGCGGCGACAAGGCGTGCGTCTGGGCGAAAGCCATGAACGCCACGGCGTTGTTGGTGCCGTCGATGGCGCCCACGAGGGCGACGTCCGCATCACGGTTGCGCAGTTGCTTGATACCGACGTCGAGCGCGGCGAGCGATGAGGCACAGGCCGCGTCGACCACAAAGTTGGTGCCTTTGAGGTCCAGGCGATTGGCGACCCGACCGGCCACGACATTGCCGAGAAAGCCGGGAAACGAATCCTCGGTCCATTGCGGCAGCTCGTGTTCATAGAGAGCCTGCAGGATTTGTTCTCGCACTGGTTTTGAAAGGCCAGGCACTTTCGGTAGATAGTGGGCGAGCAGGGTGCGAAAGATGTAGATGGTGCCGAGGTCGTTCATCCCTCCCGAGGCAAAAATGGTGGCAGTGCGCTCCCTCGGAAACGGGCGACGGTCCAGGCCGGCATCCTGCAGGGCCAAGCGAGCGACTTCCAGGGCCAGAAGCTGCATGGGTTCGATGGATTTCAGGCTCGCCGGCGGTATGCCGTAAACGGTGGGATCAAACTGGGCATCATCGAGAAAGCCGCCCCACTTCGAATAAACCTTGTCCGGCGTTCCGCGTTTGGCATCGAAGAAATCCTCGACGCACCAGCGATCATCGCTGACCTCCCGAATGGCGTCCACCCGCTGGAGAATGTTTTGCCAGTAGCTCCGAAGGTCTGCCGCCTTAGGCAGTAGGCATGACATACCGATAATGGCGATTTCGTCGTGATTCGACCGCTGCACAGCGCGTTTAAGCGGCCGTTCGGCCGCGCGCTGCAGCACTGCACTGCTCCCCAGCGCCACCGCGGCATGGAGCTGGGCGATCGTTAAGGGACTCGTTTTCAGCCTGGCCACCTCGCCAAGCATATACATGCCTTCCTGACGCTGCGTGGCGGCATCGACCTTGAGATAACGGCCATGGTCGTCGCCAGGCTTGGACTGGCCGTTGTGGCTGATCCCTTTGGACGCGATCCGCAGCCTGCCGATATTGAGCAGCTCCAACAGCTTGAGAATGCTTTCCTCCGATTCCAGCGCCAGGATGAGTTCGCGTCGAGTGCGGTTGAACTCGTCGCAAAACGGCGTTTTGGCGCAGCGCGTATAGATACCCGTGCCGGACTGCAGTAACGTCGTCTCTTGGCAAGCGATCGCTTGTGCCTGGAACTCTTCCACCACTGCCCCACTGCGTACGATTTCCTCGGTGAAGAGATAGGCCGTGCCCATGATGACGCCCACTTTCATGCCACGGGCGACCAGCGGGGCGGCCAGAACGCATACCATGGCCGCCGACAGCTCGTCGTGCACGCCGCCGGCGAACAGGACATGGACGGTTTCCGGGTCGTCTATCGCGGCAGTCGTCAGCGTCTCGATGGCCGATTCCCAGAGCATGAAGCTCGTGCGCGGGCCGGTATGCCCTCCGCATTCGCTGCCCTCGAAGATAAACTTCCGCGCGCCCTCTTTGATAAATCCCCGTAACAGGCCCGGCGAAGGCACGTGCAGATAAGCGATGATGCCGAGCGCCTCGAGCTCGCGGGCCTGGCTGGGCCGCCCGCCGGCAATGATGGCGAATGGCGGTTTGACGGCGCGGATCACATCCATCTGCTCCTGGCGGAGCTCCAGCGGCATGAATCCCAAAATCCCCACACCCCAAGGCAAATTGCCCATTAAAGTCTTGGTATTGGTCAATAACGCGTGTATTTGCGGCTGGCGCATCACGGCGAGGGCCAGAAACGGCAAACCACCGCCTTCGGCGACCGCCTTCGCGAAGGTAGCGACGTCACTGACCCGGGTCATGGGGCCTTGCACGATGGGATAGCGGGTTCCATGGGCGCGCGCCAAAGGCGAGTCCGAAGATAGCGCGTTGTGCGAACGAGCGTCCCGCAAGGACGCCTCGATACTGGTGCCAAGAGCGGTCATTATCCGGCCGACAGTGCCATAGCGTTTGGCGAGCGCGGCGGCAAACGCGATGTCCTGGCCCATGGGAAGCACGGGATCGTCGATCTCGTGCAGGTATCCATGCAGCATGTCCTGCCACGGTTCGTTCTTGACAACGGCGTGCTCCAACGCCTGTAATTTGGCGCGGCCGGACCGTCCGTATAGGCGAAACAGTGTATCCTCGGGGCCGACTAAAACGGTTTCGCTGCCATCGAGCTGACTCCATGCCTTGCTGTGTGCAGTATTGGCAAATGGGCTTTCATCGGCCAACCAGAGCTGCTCGCGCAGTACTACGCCGGTTGCGCCCGCCAGCACGGCCGCCGCCGCGCTGCGCATGCCGATGCCACCCTGAACCCAATAGGGAATCTTGATGCGCCCGCGCAGCTCTTGCAGCAATATATAGGTTGAGTGACGGCTCACCCAACCGCCGGCCTCGTGGCCTTTTATGATGAGACCATCGCAACCGGCTGCCTCAGCCGCCTGCGCCGACTGCAGATCGTAGACTTCGATCAGCACTTGTTGGGCGAGGCGCTTGACCTTTTTTTTGAGAGTAATCAGTTCACGCGGCTTGAGGCCGGCAAAAACCAGATCCTGCGGTCTCAGCCCGGCAAGTATCAGAATCGGCACTCGACGTGGCAAAAATTCTGCGAGCCTGTCCAGCCATCTCGCGGGCGATCCGAGCGTATCCCAACGAATTCCCCACCGACCTCCGCGGCCGCCCGCCGCCGCCAACGTGTCCAGGATCGGTCTGACGGCATCCGGAGTCTTCCGGTAACCCAGGTCGAGAATTCCCCATGCACCCGCCCTTAAAGCCGCGATGGCGATCTGAGCATCAACGCAGTGTTCCGGCGTGATAGCAACGTTAGTGACCATTTGGACTGATCTCCTTCCAGTTTTCCCTATTCCGGGCATTAAGCGTGAAGCTTAATACGGCAAATGACATGGCATCGCCCAGCCACGGCGCTCGATATTCGGGTTAGGAGACTCACGTTGGCTCGGCTTTAACCCAGGTGACTTTAAGCTATTTCCCGCATTCAACGCGTTTCTGTTTACAATATGATGAAATAAGAGTCGGTTGTTTTTTAACAAGTACTTTTGCAAATTGCAGGCCACCTCACATAGTTTGTTGAAAAACGCCGGATATGTGCTATGGAGCGTTACGATATCCCGGACGAAGCTCCGGTTATTTGCCATAAAACAATGCACTCTGCTCAGTGTCGGTGCAGTTTTAGTCATCCGTTAGTCTGCCTTCAAGGCGCAACGGCGCGCGTCAATCGTAAGAGAGCGCCCCACTGCGTGGTAAAGCGCGATAGTGCAACCCAGCGAATCGGGAAGGGATTTTGTGGCCTCTTAGAACTCGGGCCAAAAGGACTGCGCGCGATGCGGGCTCGCGAAGCACTGTGGGTGTTATCGCTTAATCGACTGAGTGAATCGACTGAGTACTCGCCGGCATGCGAGAAAGAATAAGCGTGCCATGCTAGGCGGCATCCATATTGCTTAATCTGGCAAGGGCGACCTCGTCGGCAATGACCGTTTACAACTTCGACCTTCCTCTGTATTGTTCTAAGCTGTGGGATTAAACGCGGGGTGTATATGGATGATCCGATGTCGATCGAAAAACTGATGGAGTTCGTCATCCCTGTAACGGAATCGGGCTGCTGGCTATGGATCGGCGAGATGCAGGATGATCGCGACCATATCAATGTCGAGGCAGCGCAGGTCCGCATCGACAGGCTGTCTTGGGAAGCTCACTACGGCAGCATTCCGAACGGGCTAGGCGTTTGCCACAAGTGCAACGTTGGGTGCTGCATCAACCCCAATCATCTGTTTCTCCAAGACAACCGACGACCCTGACAGATCGTCTGCAATCGTCTCGCCTGATCAAGCAGGTGCCTTTTCTTTAAGCCTCGCTGCAAAAGCACCAGGCGCTGTTCCTTCCCTGCCCGGCAAGCGCGGGGCCGCTCCACTAAGAGCTGACATCGTTTGACGGTTTAACAAGAAGGCCCTGCGGTCTCGAAAACCAACAGAATTTAACGCCCTCCTTGGTGCCAGGACAACAGCGGAACAACAGCGATTGATCGTCCTCGCGCACCAGCGAGCACGGTCGAGCCATTAAAGCCGGCAAAAGTGCAGGCTGAACAGTTGCCTTTCATCGGTCCAGACATGGGTCGGGCGAAATCCCGCCCTTGCCGCCAAGGATTGGAATTCCTCGATGGTGTATTTGTATGAGTTTTCGGTATGAATACTTTCACCGGCGGCAAAATCGAAGCGCTCGCCGGCCACTCGGACGTTTTGCCGACGGCGGCTGATCAGGTGCATCTCCACTCTGCCTTGTTGCGGATTATAGAAAGCCATGTGCCGGAAACTGGCCAGGTCGAAATCGGCGGCCAGCTCGCGGTTGATGCGACGTAGCAGGTTGCGGTTGAACTCAGCGGTAAGGCCCCGGCTGTCATTGTAAGCCGCATGCAGTACGGCGGAGGCTTTTTTAAGATCGACGCCGATCAGGAGGCCACCGTCCGGCTGCAGCAGGCGGAACAGGTGCTTTAGTAGCAACACGGCGTCTTCAGGCTCGAAATTGCCGATGCTGGAACCGGGGAAAAAGGCGATTTTGCGCGCGCCTGGCGGGCAGTCCGGCAAATGGAAGACTTGTGAATAATCGATGCAGGCGGCGTGGATATCCAGCCAGGGATAATCTTCGGCCAATGCCCTGGCCGATGCCAGCAGATGATCCATCGAAATATCCATCGGCATGTACAGCGCCGGTTGCACGGCTTCCAACAACAGCCGCACTTTGCGGCTGTTGTTGGAAGCCGTGCAAC
>CADDZF010000025.1 GCA_902812445.1 Methylococcaceae bacterium
GGTAGAGCACCTGGACCGGGCTAAAGTTCAACCGGAGCCAGACCGGAAACATCCACGTGGTCACCAGCACGAACCATCCGCTTGCTATCTTGGCGACGAGCGGATAGCGCACGCTGAGCAATCTATCGGGCATTTTGCGCAGGATAATGCTCCAGGCAAGCCACCACAGTATGACCGGACCAAGCAACCACCAATCGAGGGTAACCGGCATCCAGTAACGAACGAGTAGAAGCGTGAGCAAAATGGCGCTGACAAAAAGCAGGCGTGCCAATTTTTTTTCCAGGCCCGCGAGATACGACCACTCCCAGCTCGCCACCAGGATGACGCCTCCCCACAACAGAGCGAACTCGGTTTGAGATAGTTTCAGGATGGCGAGAATAACAAGCGGCGCCAATAGCAGCGCTGTCAATAAGCGATTACGCAGCATGGTCAGTTTTTTCTTTTTTTAATCTAGAAGGCCCGGCTGCGGAACGCTTTGATTCGCGCGCGATTCGACCTGCTCGCTGGTGTAACCGAAGCGCCGCTGTCTGTTGGCATAGTCCTCCAGCGCGAGTTCTAGCGATTGTTCATCGAAATCCGGCCATAAGGTCGTGGTGAAATAAAGTTCGGTATACGCCAATTGCCAGAGAACGAAATTACTGATGCGCTGTTCGCCACCGGTTCTAATAAAAAGGTCCGGTTCAGGCAGATCGGACAGCGATAGATGAGACTCGAACACCTGATCGTCGATATCGGCAATAGAGATGACGTTCTCTTTCACTTTCCGCGCCACTTCACGGACACCTTGGAGAATGTCCCAGCGGCCGCCATAGTTCGTGGCGATGACCAGATTGAGTTTTTGATTGTTCCGTGTCAGCTGTTCCGATGCGGCGATCTTGTCCTGAAGCGGTCTGGCTAGCGCGCCCCGGTCACCGATGACGCGTAGCCTGACACCGTTCTGATGCAGTTTTTCGGTCTCGTGCTCCAGCGTCGAGATGAACAGTTCCATCAGGATGGAAACTTCCTGCTGAGGCCTGCGCCAGTTTTCGCTGCTGAAAGCAAACAGGGTCAGAACTGCGACGCTTTTTTGAATGCAATATTCCACTGTCTTGCGAACAGCGGACACGCCGGCCTGATGACCGGCGGTTCTGGGTAGGAAGCGCTTTTTGGCCCATCGTCCATTCCCGTCCATGATAATGGCGATGTGGCGGGGAATTTGAACCGCTATAATCTCGTTCCGGCTGACTTGCATTCCTGTATTCGGTGTGAGCGTATGTAGATCGATACGGCATCTTAATCATGCGCTAGAGGGAGAGCAAATCCGCTTCTTTCTCTTCCAGCAGCTTGTCGACTTGCTTGATGAACTGATCGGTCAGCTTTTGTATCTGCTCCTGGCTGCGCCGCTCCTCGTCCTCTGAAATCTTCTTTCCTTTCAGCGCTTCTTTCAGCTCGGCGTTGGCATCCCGTCGTATGTTGCGGATTGCGACACGACCATTTTCAGCTTCCTGGCGCACCACCTTGATCAGATCGCGCCTTCTCTGCTCGGTCAACGCCGGTAAAGGCACCCGTATCACCGAACCCGCCGTGCTCGGATTCAGTCCCAAATCCGAAGTCAGTATGGCTTTTTCGACCGCCGGAACCATGCTTTTTTCCCACGGCGTGACGGCTAGCGTTCTGGCGTCTTCAACGCTAATGCTGGCGGTTTGCGAAATAGGCAATTCAGCGCCGTAATAAGAAACGGTGATGTGTTCCAGCAAGCCTGGGTGAGCGCGGCCGGTTCTGATCTTGGCCAGCTCATGCGTGAGAGCCTCGATACTCTTGCGCATCCGGGCGGATGCGCGGTTTTGGATATCGTTAATCATCTCGGTTTTCCGTTTTCGATGAGCGATCCGATCTCTTCTCCCTGCATCAGCCGCATGACCGCGCCTGGCTGGAAAACGTTCATCACGCGCAGGGGCATATTGTAATCCCGGCACAGCACCAGCGCCGTCGCGTCCATGACACTGAGCCTCTGATCGAGCGCCGCGTCAAAGGTCAGCCGCTTGTAAAGCGTGGCATCCGGGTTCTTCAAGGGGTCGGCCGAATAGACGCCGTCGACTTTGGTGGCCTTGATCATCAGGTCGGCGCTGATCTCGATCGCCCGTAGACTAGCGGCCGAGTCGGTGGTAAAAAAAGGATTTCCTGTGCCGGCCGCGAAAATGACCACGCGGCCTTTTTCCAAATGCCGAATCGCGCGGCGTCGAATATAGTCTTCGCAGACCTGATTGATCTTCAAGGCCGACATGACGCGAACCGGGCGCCCTATATATTCGACGGCATCCTGCATGGCAAGCGCATTGATGACGGTCGCCAGCATGCCCATGTGATCGCCGGTCACCCGATCGAGTCCCTCGGAGGCTTTTTCGGCACCCCGAATGATATTGCCTCCACCGATCACCAGACCGACCTGAACGCCCGCTTCGCAGAGATCATTGATTTCGACCGCGAGACGCCGGATCGTTTGCGCATCGATACCGCTGCGCTGCTCTCCCATCAGCGCTTCACCGCTGAGTTTGAGCAGGATTCTTCGATAAAGCAATGAGCCCATAGTGAAGGTTAGCGTTTGTGATTGATCCTGTCCGCTCGCTGGTGCCAGCGGTTCTTTGCTTTGAATCTTGCGTTTAATGGTGCGATCTCAACTGCCACGGACCTGAGCCATGACTTCCTCGGCGAAATTGCCGGCATCCTTTTCGATCCCCTCGCCCACTTCAAAACGGACGAAGCGGAGAACCGTTGCACCCTGCTTTTTCAATAATTCGCCAACCGTGATATCCGGGTCCTTGACGAAAGGCTGGCCGAGCAACGTGATTTCGCCCAGGAACTTCTTCAATCGACCTTCAACCATTTTCTCGACGATGTTCGCCGGCTTACCCGTAGCCATGGCCTGAGCCTGGAAAATCGCCTTTTCCTTGGCGATCGTTGGTGCGGGAACGCTGGCTGCATCCACGCACATCGGCCGGCTGGCGGCTACATGCAATGCAATGTCTTTGGCGAGTTCCGCGCTGGCGCTGGTCAGTTCGACCAGAACGCCGATGCGACTGCCATGCAGATAGCTGGCAAGGATTCCGCGTTCAGTCGCATAGCGCTCGAAGCGTCTTACATTGATGTTCTCGCCCAGTTTGGCGATAAGCTCTTTACGCGCCTCATCGATGCTCACTACGCCGTCTGCGGTGAACGGCATTCGGAGCAGCTCGTCCAGGGAGAGCGCTGACGATTCCAGCGCGCGTCTAGTCACCTGGCCGCTGAAATCGATAAATTGATCCGCCTTGGCGACAAAATCGGTTTCACAATTGACTTCAAGAATGGCGGCGCGCCTGCCGTCCGAACTCCTATCAATACAAATGCGCCCTTCAGCTGCGGTGCGGGTCGCCTTTTTGTCGGCCTTGGCAAGGCCAGACTTGCGCATCAATTCGACCGCCGCCTCCAGATCGCCCTTCGCTTCGACCAGTGCCTTCTTGCACTCCATCATTCCCGAGCCCGTACGCTCGCGCAGCTCTTTTACCATCGCCGCTGTAATATTCATTGAAAACCTCGTGTGACGCGATTGACTGATAAATTGCAGAATGACCCTATTCGGTTGCAAAAACGCCTCCGGCGGGAGGCGTCTTGCGGAAGCTGCAAGTGAACACGGGGTGTTACGTCACTCTGCGTAAGTACCATTGGACTCCACTTCGCTAGCGACAGCCGCTTGCGATCTCGCCGCATCCGCTTCCATTTCGACAAATTCGTCCTCGGCAGCCGTCATTTCGGCCTGGGCCGATTTGCCTTCCAGAATGGCCGCAGCGGCATTTTGCGCATACAACTGCACCGCCCGAATCGAGTCGTCATTGCCGGGAATAACGTAGTCGATGCCGGCAATACTGTTATTGGTATCGACGATACCCACGACCGGTATGCCCAGTTTCTTTGCCTCCGCAATCGCATTTTTTTCGTAGCCGACGTCGATTACGAATAACGCGTCCGGCAGTTTGTCCATGTCCCGAATTCCGCCCAGGCTCTGCTCCAGTTTCTCCAATTCGCGCATCATGCCCAGCGCTTCCTTCTTGCTGAAACGCTGCAGTCGGCCGTCATCTCGCATCGCTTCAAGTTCTTTCATCCGGTTGATGGATTGCTTGATGGTCTTGAAATTGGTCAACATGCCGCCGAGCCAGCGAAAATTGACGTACGGCATATCACAGCGCCTTGCCTCTTCTTCGATCACTTTGCGGGTGGCTTTCTTGGTGCCGACAAAAAGGATTTTTCCCCGGTTGGCCGCCATTTGCTCGAGATACTTCATGGCCTGGTTGAACAAAGGCAGCGTTTTCTCAAGATTGATGATGTGGATCTTGCTCCGCGAGCCGAAAATGTACGGGGCCATCTTCGGATTCCAATAGCGCGTCTGATGCCCGAAATGCACCCCGGCTTCGAGCATTTGACGCATGGTTACAGTCGCCATCTACAAATTCTCCTGATCATGCCGCCGGGCACGCGCCCGACGATAAGGGTTGAGCCTCCACATACCCCGACCGGTAACCGGCCGGAATGCTCGGCCAGCACCCTACCGGGCGTGACGATATGTGTGGGTTATTGCCAAAAGTAGCGCTGCTTTATACCATACTCTACTTTTTCCAACAATCTAAATGGCCGCCCGACAAGACTCGGGGTTGCGGCTGTTCAAACCGTGCGTTTGTCCTCGCTCCGTATATGGGTATTAGCTTAAAGACACCTGAAGAAATCGAGAAGATGCGTATCGCCGGCCGCCTGGCCGCCGAGGTGCTGGAAATGATCGGGCCTTATGTGGTTTCGGGCGTCACGACGGAAAAGCTCGACCGGATTTGTCACGACTACATCGTCGACGTGCAACAGGCGATTCCCGCGCCCCTTAATTACCGCGGCTTTCCCAAATCGATCTGTACATCGGTGAATCACCAAGTCTGCCACGGCATACCGGGGCCCAAGCAGCTCAAAAATGGAGATATCATCAATATCGACGTCACCGTTATCAAGGATGGCTTTCATGGCGATACCAGCAAGATGTTTCTGGTCGGAGATGCCGTTTCCGTTCGCGCCAAACGGCTGGTCACGGTGACTCAGGAAGCGATGTATCTCGGCATCCAGAAAGTCAGGCCCGGTGCCCAGCTTGGCGATATCGGCCATGCCATCCAGCGCCACGCTGAAGCGCATGGCTTCTCCATCGTGCAAGAGTTTTGCGGACACGGCATCGGCCGCGGATTTCATGAGGACCCGCAGGTCCTTCATTACGGTAAGCCGAAGACCGGTCTGGCGCTCGAGCCCGGCATGACTTTCACGATCGAACCGATGATCAATTTCGGCAAGCGCGATGTCAAAATTCTGCCGGATGGCTGGACCGCCGTCACCAAAGACCACAGCCTTTCCGCGCAATGGGAGCATACCGTCCTGGTTACCGAAAGCGGTTACGAGATCTTGACCTTACGCCGGGAGGAAACGATTGAACACCGTAGCGATCAACTCTCAGGCGCCTGAGACTTCCTTCTCGTCACCTGAAAACGTCGGCTTCTGCAAGGAGCAGATCCAGCAGAACAATGCGGAGTTGATCAGGCAATTCCATCAAGCGGTGCCTATCGCCAAGCTGATCCGAGCGCGCGCCGATTTTATCGACGATCTGCTGAGACGCTGCTGGCATCACTTTCTGTCCCCGTTCGCCGAACGCCCGGCCCTGGTTGCCGTCGGCGGCTATGGCCGGCGCGAGCTGCACTTGCATTCGGACATCGATATTTTGGTGTTACTGGATTGCAAGCAGCACGCAGGCGATACAGAATGTCAAAATCATAACGCCTACGAGCGCGCACTCGCTAGGTTTTTCAGCTTCTTGTGGGACATCGGCCTGAAACCCGGCCAGAGCGTCGGCACCGTCGGCGAATGCGCGGAAGAGGCCCGGCGCGATCAGACCGTCATCACCAACCTGATGGAATCGCGCCTTCTCTGCGGCTCGCGCGCGCTGTTCGAAGCGCTGGGCACGCGCATCGATGCGGATCACATGTGGCCGTCCGCCGAGTTCTTCTCCGCCAAGCTGGCCGAACAGCGGGCCCGCTACGCCAAATACCATGACACGGCCTACAATCTGGAGCCGAATGTGAAGGAAGGACCCGGCGGCTTGCGCGACATCCAGCTGATCGGCTGGATCATCGAAAGGCACTACGGCGACTCCAATGGCTTATACGATCTGGTGACTTACGGCTGGCTGACCGAAGCCGAGTTCAACGGCCTGATGCAGGGCCAGGCGTTTCTCTGGAAAGTCCGCTTTGCCCTGCACGCCTTGACCCGGCGCAAAGAGGACAGACTGCTGTTCGATCACCAAAAAGCGCTCGCAGAGCAATTTGGCTTTCAGGGGACCACAAGCAACGAGGCGGTCGAGCAATTCATGCAGCAATATTTTCGCACCGTCATGGAACTGGAACGGCTGAACGAGGTACTCCTGCAATTGTTCCGGGAAGTCACGCTGAATAACAGCGAAGACGTCGTCATTCTTCCCATCAACCAAAACTTCCAGGCGGTTAATCATTATGTCGAGGTAACCCATCCCTATGTTTTCCGCGACCATCCGCTGGCGCTGCTGGAGATTTTCCTGATCCTGCAGCAGAACGCCAGTCTTAAGGGAATCCGGGCTGCCACCATCCGCTTGATTCGCCAGCACGTGTATCTCATCGATGAAACGTTTCGCAGCGACCGCAATGCCTGTCGGCTGTTCATGGAGATACTGCGTCAGCCCAGCGGAATCACCCATCAACTGCGCCGGATGAACCGCTATGGCGTGCTGGCGGCTTATCTGCCGCCGTTCGCTAACATCGTCGGCAGAATGCAGTACGATCTATTTCATGTCTATACGGTGGATGAGCATTCATTGTTCGTCATTCGCAACATCAGGCGCTTTGCCGTGGAGAAGTACTACGCGGAGCACCCGTTCTGCAGCGATGTTTTCAAATCGATCACCCGGCCGGAGCTGCTCTACATCGCCGCCCTCATGCACGACATCGCCAAGGGTCGCGGCGGCGATCATTCGATCATCGGCGAAAACATCGCCGAAGATTTCTGTCGCCGGCACGACATCAGCCAAGGCGATACCCGGCTGGTAAAATGGCTGGTGCGCTATCATCTGCTCATGTCCATGACCGCCCAGCGTAAGGACATCAGCGATCCTGAAATCGTGCATGAATTCGCTACCGTCGTCGGCAGCGAGGAGCGGCTCAATTATTTATATCTGTTGACGGTTGCGGATATCCGGGCGACCAACCCGAACCTGTGGAATTCGTGGAGAGACGCTTTGCTGAAGGAGCTTTACACCGGAGCGCGCCGAGCGTTGCGGCGGGGGCTCAACAACCCGATCGAGCAAGCCGACAAGATCAAGACGTCCAGGTGTGAAACGCGATATTTGCTCGGCCGGCTGGGCATCCGGGACGAGGCCATCGATCGGGTCTGGCAGAACGTGAGTGATGAATATTTCCTGCGCTATACGCCGGAAGAAGTCGTCTGGCACACCATCGCGATCGCTTCGTGCAAACCGGAGGACATGCCGCTCGTACTGCTGCGCCCGATCAACCCGCACGGCAGCGCCGAGGTTTTCCTTTACACTACCAATCAGGATTTCTCGTTCGCCCACAGTGCCGCCGTGCTGGATCAGCTCGGCTTCACCATTTTCGATGCCCGCATCATCACTTCGAGCAACGGCTATGTGCTGAACAGCTACCTGGTGTTGGAGCAGAGCGGCGAGCCGATCAATGACCTGCATCGACAATTGCAGCTTTGCGCCAAGCTGAAAGAATGTCTGTTGAATCCGAACGCTCTGTGCCTGCGCGTGGGACGTCGGGAAAGGCCGCAGATCAAGCATTTTGCCGTGAAGACACAGGTGCTTTTTCACACCGATATGCAAAATCGCTACACCGTTCTCGAACTCTTGGCGACGGATCGCCCCGGATTGCTATCCAAGGTAGGCCAAGCCTTCAACCGGCACGGCATACGGATTTATAACGCCAAGATCACCACGATTGGCAGCCGGGCGGAGGACATATTCTACATCACCGACCAGCACGGCCAACCACTTGAGCGCGAAGATCTAAAAGCGCAACTGGAACAAAGCATCATGGCGTTGGTGGGCGAGACCTGATCGCTTTTGGCGGTGGCTCGCAGGCAGGCTCGCCTTTGGCGGCTCCGAGCCGCTTGCGGCGTGGCATTTGGAAGCGTTTCCCGGTTGCCCTATACTATCCGCCCCATGACTTAACGCTCATCCTGCAAGAGCGCGAGACCCCTCGTCATGAACCCTTTGCTCAACAAGCTGCAATCGTATCCGTTTGAAAAGCTGGCTCAGCTCAAGCAAGGGGTGATCGCGCGGCAGGATAAATCGCATATCGCCCTGTTTATCGGCGAACCCCGGCATCCGACGCCTGGTTTCATCGGCGAGGCGCTGATCGCTCACTTGGGGGGTCTTGCCTGCTATCCGGTCAGCCGAGGGATACCGGAGTTGCGCTCCACCATCGCTAGCTGGCTGGCGCGGCGTTTCGCGCTGCCGTCGACGGCGATCGATCCCGAGCGGCATATCCTGCCGGTCAATGGCACCCGAGAAGCGCTGTTCTCGTTTGCTCAGTGTGTGATCGATGCAACGACAAAGCCGTTGGTGCTGATGCCTAATCCGTTCTACCAGATTTATGAAGGCGCTACCCTGTTGGCGGGTGCCGAGCCCGGTTTTCTCAACGCCACCCGAGAGACGGGCTATCTGCCCGATTTCGCCGCCGTGCCGGAACGGCTGTGGGCGCGCTGCCAGCTGCTCTATCTCTGCTCGCCCGCCAACCCCACCGGTGCGGTCCTGGACGCCGCGGCACACGCGAGGCTCCTCACGCTGGCCGACCGCTTCGGCTTCATCATCGCCTCCGACGAGTGCTATTCCGAACTATACGTCGATGAATCCGCGCCGCCCCAGGGCCTTCTACAGACGGCCTATGCGATGGGCAACACCGATTTTGAGCACTGCCTCGTGTTCCACAGTCTGTCCAAGCGTTCCAATGCGCCGGGACTGCGTTCGGGCTTCGTTGCCGGTGATGCGAGGCTGCTCAAGAATTACCTGCTCTACCGCACCTATCACGGCTGTACGCTGTCCCTGCCGGTTCAGCACGCGAGTGTCGCCGCCTGGCGAGACGAGACCCACGTCGAGGCCAACCGGGCGAGCTATCGCCACAAATTCAAGGCGGTGCACGCTGCACTGCACAGCGTGCTGGACGTTGAAATTCCGCCCGCCGGGTTTTATCTCTGGCCGCACACGCCTCTCGGCGACATCGAATTCACCCGCAGGCTTTACGCCGAACAGAACGTCACCGTCCTGCCCGGTAGCTTTTTGTCACGTGATAGCGCCGGCATCAATCCAGGCCGCAACCACGTGCGCATGGCCTTGGTTGCGCCGCTGGAAGAATGCGTCGAAGCCGCCGAGCGCATCAAGGAATTCGTTCAATCACTTTAACCGATGCCATGAACCCGCTAGAAAACATCATCAACGAGGCTTTTGAGAAGCGGGCGGAAATTTCCGCCAACCGCGCGCCTGCCGGGGTCAAAACCGCCATAGAGGAGGTATTGCACCTCCTGGATAGCGGACAGCAGCGTGTCGCCGAAAAAAAAGACGGTCAATGGATCGTCAATCAATGGCTAAAAAAAGCCGTGCTGTTGTCATTCCGCGTCCATGATAACCACGTGATGGGCGGAGGCGAGACCAAGTATTTCGATAAGGTCGAGCCAAAGTTCAGTCGCTTCAGTCCGGACGACTTTGAAAAAATGGGCGCGCGGGTCGTGCCCCCAGCGATGGTGCGGCAAGGCGCTCACATCGCCGCGAACGTCGTTTTGATGCCTTCCTTTATCAATATTGGGGCCTACGTGGGTTATGGCACCATGGTGGACACCTGGGCCACGGTCGGCTCTTGTGCCCAGATCGGTAGCAACGTACATCTTTCCGGCGGCGTCGGCATAGGCGGCGTGCTGGAGCCCTTGCAGGCGGCGCCCACCATTATCGAGGATAACTGTTTTATCGGCGCCCGTTCGGAGGTCGTCGAAGGCGTCATCGTCGAGGAAGGCTCGGTCATCTCGATGGGCGTCTATATTGGCCAGAGCACCAAGATCTACCACCGTGAAACCGGCGAAATCAGCTACGGACGCATTCCCGCCGGTTCAGTGGTGGTGTCCGGCAATCTTCCCGCCAAAGACGGCAGCCACAGCCTGTACTGCGCGGTCATCATCAAACAGGTGGATGCCAAGACGCGTGGCAAGGTGGCCATCAACGACTTGTTGCGGGACTGAAAGCTAAGCCTTAACCCAGCGTGGTTCTACATCACAGAACTGACCCGGCAATGACAACCTCGAGAAAAGTAATTACCATGAAGAAAACCCTGTTGCTCAGTGCGGCTCTTATGGTTTGCGCCAGCGCGTTCGCTGCAACTGATCATTATCTGAGGCGGGACGGCGGTCACGTACAGCATCTCAAAATTACCCGGACGGGAGAGGAGACGACGGTCAGCATGGACGTGGACTTCGAGCCGACCAGCGCGGAAGCAGCGCAGGGAATCAAACCCTGTTCCGTGGAGATCGACGGCGATGCGAAAGAGCTGAGCGAGAACGAGTTGGTCCTCAAAAAGCAGTATACTGGCGAACCGCATTACTGCACGCTGAACGTTCATCTCAGCGACGATGAAGCAAGAGTTGAACAAT
Organism: Methylococcaceae bacterium; assembly: GCA_902812445.1. Lineage (GTDB taxonomy): Bacteria > Pseudomonadota > Gammaproteobacteria > Methylococcales > Methylococcaceae > CADDZF01. Next base: position 10,720 of record CADDZF010000025.1, read on the forward strand.
CCGAGGACTGCCGTTACTCCCTCGGCACCTTCTGCAAGTTCGGCAGCGAAGGCAAAAGCCTTACGAAAATAAAATGACCGGGATTTCTCTATAGCGCCATGAGCGAAGTCCTGGCACTTACCCGGGAGCTCATCCAACGCCCCTCGATCACGCCGGACGACGCCGGTTGCATGGATATTCTTGCAAACCGTCTAGACAAACATGGCTTTACCGCGGAATGGCTCGACTTTGGCAACACCAGGAACCTCTGGCTGCGTCGAGGCCGCGCTTCTCCCCTGTTCGTGTTTCTCGGGCACGTCGACGTCGTACCGCCAGGACCGCTGGAAGACTGGGCCTCGCCTCCCTTTGAACCGCAACTGCGCGACGGCAAGCTCTATGGCCGCGGGGCGGCGGACATGAAGAGCAGCCTCGCCGCCATAACCATCGCCTGCACACGGTTCGTTGCCGACCATTCGAAGCATAAGGGCTCCCTTGCCGTGCTGCTCACCAGCGATGAAGAAGGCACCGCCAGCGACGGAATCGCCAAGGTCATCGAGGTGCTGAAGGCGCGCCAGGAGACGATAGACTGGTGCCTGGTGGGCGAGCCGTCCAGCCACGCCAGGCTGGGCGATGTCATCCGCATCGGCCGGCGCGGTTCGCTGTGCGGCGTTCTTCATGTGATGGGTGTACAGGGCCACGTTGCTTATCCGGATCAGGCGGACAACCCGGTGCATCGCTTTGCGCCGGCCCTCGTCGCACTGACGCAAGCCGTCTGGGACCGCGGCAACGCGTTTTTTCCGCCGACCAGCTTTCAAGTCTCCGCGATTCATGCCGGCGCCGGAGCCGACAACGTCATTCCGGGCAGGCTGGAAATCAATTTCAACTTCAGGTTTTCGAGCGAACTCGATGCAGAGGCGATCAAGCGTCGGGTGCAGTCGCTTCTCGACAGCCACGGGCTGACCTATGAGCTGAGCTGGCGGCTATCGGGCAATCCTTTTTTGACCACGGAAACCGAGCTGATCGATGCCGCCCAGGCAGCCTTGAAGGAAATCACCGGCGATTTCGCCAAAGCCGATACCGGAGGCGGCACCTCCGATGGCCGCTTCATCGCGCCGACCGGCGCTCAGGTGGTCGAGCTCGGGCCGATCAACGCAAGCATCCATCAAGTCAACGAACACGTCAATGTGGATGATATCGAGTTGTTATCGCTGATCTACCAGAAGATACTCATCAAGCTGTTGGCTGCGCCGGGTTAAAACCCGTCGTCGCGGCAACAAAGTTTTTGCCAAGAGATCCAGCACCAGCCGCCCCACGCTACAGAGTGGACAACCTTTCCAAGGCCGCAACGGCGAGGAGGTGGCGCACGGCGCTACGGCCTGCAAAAGCGATCAACTGATGAATCCGCATGCCGGCCGTTTAGTTGCCTTTGCCGGCGAAATGGATTATCAAGTTAAACGAATTGCCCGATCAAAAAATGGCGTTCGAACGCTCCAGCCCGCCCTGCGGACGAGCATCAGGAATGTGGCGCAGGGTAGCTCAACCCCATAGCGAGAAGAGCAGATTATGATGACTGAAGACACGCAAACTCCGCTGGTTTCCGCCAAATGGCTGGCCGATCGTCTGCATGCGCCGGAATTGGTCGTGCTCGATGCGACGTACTTTCTTCCCGACCAGGCGCGCGATGCCCATGAAGAATATCGCCAGGCGCATATCCCGGGTGCTCGTTTCTTCGATATCGACGTCATCGCGGATACTAGCAATCCGCTCCCGCATATGCTGCCGCTCGGCTACCAGTTTGCGGTGGCCGCGGAGAATCTGGGCATAGATAACGAAAGCTGCGTGATAGTCTACGACAATAATGCATTTCTCGCGTCAGCCCGCGTCTGGTGGATGTTTCGGGTATTCGGTCATGACAAGGTCGCAGTGCTGGACGGTGGCCTCGCCGGCTGGGGGGCGACCGGGAAGCCGCTGGAAGCGGGTAGCGCCATTCCAACGCCGCACGAATTCAAAACGGTTTTCCGCCCGGAACTGGTCTTCACGCTGGATCAGATGCGCAACTCACTCGGCGAGCGGGATATCCAGATCGCCGATGCGCGCTCGCCGGGACGGTTCTCCGGCACCGAGCGGGAACCGCGACCGGGACTCCGCTCAGGCCATATTCCCGGCAGCCGCAACGTCTATTTCAAAACCTTGATTGACGAACGGACACGCACGATAAAACCGGCACCGGAACTCGATACCCAGTTCCGGAGCGCCGGCATCGATCCAGCGCGGCCCATTGTTACCACTTGCGGCACCGGAGTGAGCGCTTCCGTGCTGGCGCTGGCGCTGTACCGCCTCGGCCAGAACGATGCAGCCGTATACGACGGATCGTGGGCGGAGTGGGGCAGCAGAACCGATACGCCGGTCGAAACCGGCTAACGGGCCGCTGCTCTATGCTCACGGATCGATGCGGTGCCACCCGGGCCTAACGCAGGCCGGGCGAGCGTTATTGGTGGTCTTTGGAACCCGAGGCTTTGGTAGCGGTAAACAGGCGTCTGAGCGCCGAAAAAGGCTTGATCCCGAATACGTCGCAGAACAGGCCGAACAGCCAGGCGCCGAAAAATACCGCCAGGCCAACCAGCATATTGTCGTTACTGTCGAAAAAGGCGTAAATCGCCGCCACTACCAGGGCGATGAGAAACAGTAGATTCATCTTCATCCGATTGGGCAATCCTCTTACGTTAGGTTTTGATCGATGCAGCCGCCCCGAAAGTACCCGTGGGCGTCTACCTCATGCTCTTCAGCGTCAGGCTCGGGACGTCGAACGGCTGATACCGGGTTTTCAACCAACGGGCCAGAAATCCCTTGCGAGCGTGCAACTGTGCCGGCAGTTCGGGTTTAACGTCGCAAGCTCGGGAGCTTCACAGCTCCAAGTGAAGGAAAGACCGTGTCGCGAGGGCTGTGCGAGGGATGTGTGCACGCCGGCAGAGTTTATGCCATTAAACCATAGGTTTCACGCTAGCGGGCGACTTGGGGTTTTGCTCGATGGCCCTCAGCCGCGACCTTGACAACCTTTTCGAATATCGATCCAAGAAATTGCTCACCCCCAGGGGAACATGGCTGCCCGCAAGTCCCATCCATTACCTTAGACCATCACGACCCATCTAGCGCTGTCGATAGGCATGAATATACAAGAGGACAAGGTCCGTCTCGACAAGTGGTTGTGGGCGGCGCGATTCTTCAAGACCCGCCGGATGGCGACCGATGCGATCAATGGCGGCAAAGTGCACCTCAATGGGCAGCGGACCAAGCCGGGCAAGGAGATCGGCATTGGCAGCCGGTTACACATCAGCAAGGACCAATATACCTGGGATGTCGTCGTAACCGCCGTCAGCGCCCAGCGGCGACCGGCCAAGGAAGCGGCCATGTTGTACGAGGAGACGCCGGAAAGCCGCGGCAAGCGCGCGGCGGAAGTGGCTCGGCGGCGCGCAGAAAAGGATCTCGGGATGCAGCCCGAACACCGGCCCAGCAAGAAAGACCGGCGGCTGATACACCGCTTCAAGCGAGAGCGATAGTGATTATGGCCGTACACGCGGCCAGCCATGACCATCCGACGCTATCGTTCAATCCGCTCAAACATGGATCGGTTCAGTTTCCTTCGGCACACCCATGTCTGGACCGGTGAGGTCTGCATCGGGCCTTAGGAGCGCTCTTCCAATCCTTCGCTCGAGATCACCGCCCGCATCCGGTGCTCTTCTCCAGGCGGCACGGTGACGATGAAATCAGCGGCGTTAGCCGTCTCCACGCAGATCATGCCGCGATAGCCATTCTCTCCCATGTCGCCCAAGCGCTCAGCCTTTTCACGCCAGGGATTCCATACCACCGTGGCCCGGCTGCCACTCTGGACGATGCGGATACGCCGCTTCAAGCCCGCATCCTCGATCACGCTTTCCGGCCCAGTATCGAGAAATACCCGGTCGACCTCGCCCTCGCAGACGACCGCGCCTGCCTGGGTCTTGCGCGTCCCGCCGTCCACTTTGTCGATGTAGGACCGGCCTTCCAGTCCCAACACCTTCACCTTGGCGATGTCGCTGACGTGAAAATAGCTATGCAGCGCCTCCCCGATAGTAAAGGTTTCGCTTCCGGTGTTGCGCGTGACCAGTTCAAGGACGAGCTCGCTGCCGACCGTCGCCTCGAGCTGGAGCTGAAATGCGTGCGACCAGAGCTCTTGCGTCTTTGGCGAGTCGATTAGTTTCAAGGCGATGAACGTCCCGCCACGCTCCAGCGCCTGGGTTTCCACCACGTTCCACGGCAAGGTGCGGGCAAACCCGTGCGTAGGCTTGAAAGGATCATGTCCGTGCGGTCCGAACCACGGCCAGCAGACCGGAATGCCGCCCCGAATCGCTTTTCCAGGCGTAAAGGTTGCGCCTTGGCTGAGCCAGATCACCGGTGCACTACCTTTGGTCTGGTAGCTCAGCAACTGAGCGCCCTGTAGGGCAATCAAGGCGGAGGCATGAGCGTTCTCGATCCTGACCAAGGCGAGCCGGCCACCCGGGCTCGCCGCAAAAGTCACCTGGCCAGGTATGGAAAACGTCCTTTCGAGCAGCTCGAGCGGCATGTCGGTCATGATCGGCCTTCCATCGGCAGGTTTTTCGTCGTTAGCCGATTCTAACCAGTTTACGGGAGACCAACAAACTTATGTAGTCACCGCCTGCAGGATCATCACACGTTCGAGTGGCTGCGGATGCAGAATACTTCGATCCGAGCCGAGCGGGGTGTTAGAATTCGGCCATGGAGATGCTCAGAACGCCCATCGAAGCGCCCGAGGCGCGGAAGGTGATTACCGTTTCGCGCCTGAACCGGGAGACGCGTTTCTTGTTGACCGACTATTTCGGCACGCTGTGGGTCGAAGGCGAAATTTCCAACCTCGCCTGCCCCTCCTCGGGACATCTCTATTTCACCCTCAAGGACGCCGATGCCCAGGTGCGTTGCGCCATGTTCCGCGCGCAAGCCCGCTCGTTGGGCTTCCGGCCCGGCAACGGCGGCCACGTGGTGGTCAAGGCGCAGGCTAGCCTGTATGAGCCGCGCGGCGATTTTCAGCTCATCATCGAGTACATGGAAGAAGCCGGCGACGGAGCTCTGCTGCGAGCGTATGAGGCGCTCAAACGCAAGCTCGCCAACGAGGGCTTGTTCGATGCCGCCCGGAAAAAGCCGCTGCCGACGTTTCCGGCGCAGATCGGCCTCGTTACCTCGCCCACCGGCGCGGCGGTCCGCGACATCCTGACGGTATTGAAGCGCCGCTTTCCCGCGCTGCGGGTGGTCATTTTTCCGGTCAAGGTGCAGGGCCATGAAGCGAAAACCGATATCGTCCGCGCTCTCGCCACCGCCGACCGGCTCAAGCTATGCGACGTGCTGATTTTGGCGCGCGGGGGCGGCTCGCTGGAAGATCTGTGGGCGTTCAACGAAGAGATCGTGGCGCGCGCCATCGACCGCTGCGAAACGCCTATCATCAGCGCGGTCGGCCATGAAATCGATTTCACCATCGCCGACTTCGTCGCCGACTTCCGGGCGCCAACGCCGTCTGCAGCCGCCGAAGCGGTCAGTCCCGATCAGCAGGCGCTACTCGCCCGGTGCAGACGGCTCGAGGCACAACTCGGCCATCGTCTCAAGACTCTGCTGCTGCAACACACGCGCAGCCTGGACGGGGTGGCAAAGCGGCTGAACCAGCAACACCCGCACAGGCGTGTTGAAACTCACGCGCAGCGCCTGGACGAGCTGGAACTCCGCCTCAAGCGCAGCATGCGCAACCGGCTGGTCGGCGTTGAGGCGAGGCTGCACACGCAAATGGCGCGACTGTTGCGGCATCATCCCGGGCAGCGCCTGTCCGCTCTGAACGCACACGAACGCCAGCTCGGAGCGAGGCTGAGGACCGCGATCGCGCGCTGTTTGAACCAGCGACGGCAGAGCATCGCCAGTCTCGGCCAGGCGCTGAATACAGTGAGCCCACTGGCCACACTGGCGCGCGGCTATGCGATCGTCCTACGCACGAGCGATCGGAAAATCATTCGCTCTTACCAAGACGTCGCTCAGGGCGAAACCATTGAAACCCGCCTCGCAGAAGGCGTCTTGCTCAGTCGTGTGGAAGAGGGGCGAGAGGTGCCGCCAGGCGATCAAATTATCGACAGTCCGCCCAAGTCAGATTAGACTTTTGTCTTTTGCGGCTTGCCCGCACGCCAGCTACGGCATCCATTGGTTCTCACTCACGCGCATGAATTTCAACGCAAAACGCTCAGCGGACGCTATGACGCTGCGTTCAACGCGGCTGCTATGGCCGCCTTCCTGAGCCTTTTGGCAGATGTCATCTACGACGTCAGCCAGGGCGCCCGCGAAATCGGCAAGCCAGCCTTCGAATTCATGAACCGCATGAATTGCCATTACCAGGAAGCGAGCGTCGACCGGGTCGTTATAACCAGCGACGAAGCGACCCGCGCCGCCGCCGAATTCGTCGTCCTCGGCACCTATCGACTCACCGAGGAAGGCCTGCCCACGAGAGGTCAGCGCTACCGCCTGCCTGCCGGCGCATTCTTTAGATATCCGCGATGGCAAGATGGCCTGCATCACCAATTACTACAACCTGCAGGACTGGATCGACCAGGTTGGCAAGGGTTAAGGCGATGAACGACTCGATTTCCGTGAGACGACTGTCCGGCAAGGCCCTGGAGCGCTACATCCCGGAGCTCGCGCGGCTGCGCATAGAAGTGTTCCGGGATTTTCCGTATCTCTATGACGGCAGTGACGACTATGAACAAAAATACCTCGAAACCTACGTCAATTCGCCGGACAGCGTGATCGTGCTGGCGTTCGACGGCGACAAGGTGATCGGCGCCTCGACCGGCATCCCGATGGAGCATGAAACGGCGGCGTTCCAGAAGCCTTTCATCGAGCACGGCTACGATCCCAGAAGGGTGTTCTACTGTGGTGAGTCGGTGCTGCAGAAGGCGTACCGTGGACGCGGTCTCTACAAGCGATTTTTCCAGGGACGCGAAGGCCATGCCCGCGAGCTCGGACGCTTCGACTACTGCGGTTTCTGCGCCGTGCAGCGCCCGCAGGACCATCCGCGCCGTCCGGCGGACTACACGCCGCTGGACGCGATCTGGACGAGGTTCGGCTATGTCAAGCACCCGGAGCTCGCGACCACTTTTACCTGGAAAGACCTGGACGAAGACACCCAATCGCCCAAACCAATGGCGTTCTGGTTAAAGCCCTTGAAGGACGATGCTCGATGAAAGACGCCGGCACGCTCCGCATCGCGGCTGCCCAGTACGATATCGGTTTTCTGCAAAGCTGGCAGGCGTACGACGACAAAATCAAACGCTGGGTCGGACTAGCCGCAAACCGTGGGAGTCGATTACTGGTGTTTCCCGAATATTTCAGCCTGGAGCTGGCGTCGCTGTTTCCCGAAGAGGTGCGTAAGTCCTTGTCCCGGCAGCTCGAAGCCCTGCAATCGCTGCTGCCGGACTTCATGGGGCTGTATGCGGATTTGGCGGCGCAGCACACACTGCATATCGTGGCGGGTACATTTCCAGTACGCCAGGCAAACGGCGGCTACCGCAACCGGAGTTTCCTGTTCAGGCCGGATGGAAGCTCAGATTTTCAGGACAAGCTGCAGATGACCCGCTTCGAGAACGAACACTGGCTGATCCAGGCCGGCGATGAGATCAAGGTGTGCGACACCAGCTTCGGGCGCATCGGCATCGATGTCTGCTACGACAGCGAATTTCCCATGATCGCGAGAAGGCAGGTGGAAATGGGCGCCGATCTGATCCTCACGCCGAGCTGCACCGACACCCTGGCTGGTTATCACCGCGTGCGCATCGGCTGCCAGGCGCGGGCGCTGGAGAACCAATGCTACGTCGTGCAGTCGCCCACCGTCGGCAACGCCCCTTGGGCACAGGCCGTCGACACCAACATCGGCGCGGCGGCCGTCTATACGCCGGTCGACCATGGCTTCCCCGACGAAGGCATCCTCGCCATCGGCGAGCTGAACGCAGCGCAATGGGTCTACGCGGATATCGCGCTCGATGACATCGCCCGCATTCGCCAGCACGGACAGGTGTTCAACTACCGTGATTGGCCGGGACAGTTCCGCTTCGGTTCGTGATAGATCGCTCGATGGCGCCGAAGCAGCGAACCAACGCAGGCATTCCTGGGTGACTCTCTTGCAGCGCCTCCGAGTCGATGCTACCCGTCCTGGCGGCGCAAGCCCGGCCCGTTCGTATTGACGATGGCATACCTGCCCGTTAATATGGACGACCTTGCGGATACCGCATAAGGTAACCCGAGGAAAGAAGGTCATTCGGGGTATAGCGCAGCCTGGTAGCGCGTCTGCTTTGGGAGCAGAATGTCGGGGGTTCGAATCCCTCTACCCCGACCAGACAGGCGCTTGTAGCTCAGCCGGATAGAGCATCGGCCTTCTAAGCCGAGGGTCGCAGGTTCGAGTCCTGCCAAGCGCGCCATGTCAGCCGTTTGATGCAATGGTGGCCGTAGCTCAGTTGGTAGAGCCCCGGATTGTGATTCCGGTTGTCGTGGGTTCGAGCCCCATCGGTCACCCCAGCCATCGCGTTTAGCGATCGAATAAACCGTCTCATTGGGCCATTAGCTCAGCTGGTAGAGCAGCGGACTCTTAATCCGTTTGTCATAGGTTCGAATCCTATATGGCCCACCACACCGTCAAGAATTCACGAATTGGCGCGAGCCTGCGCCGGCCGAACGGCGATCTTCCCAACAATTACGGGCCCAGCGTCGGCTTAATGGTCCCGATTTTTCCGGTCAGTACGTTGGAGTGGCTGCGACCCGATCCCGCGTCTAAAGGCGTGGCGGAGAGAGCGCGTAGAGCGGTGCGCCCGGCTGTCTCCGCACCGAGTTCCAACCGTTTAGCAGCTTTCAATAGAGCATATCCTCCAAATTGACAACGGGCCGCGCGCGAGCATATGATGCCGCAAAATTCATTACAGAGCCGGTTCTTCTCGCTCACTGCGGATATACCGTTAGCTTACAGCAGGCGCCATGCTGCACTTTTGCCCGAGTCCCACCTAAAAATTAGAGAGGTTGATTCCGATGTCATCCAAAGTCACACCGATACCCGACTTCATCCGGGCCATAGCCGCTGTAATCGGGGACAATGCCGAGGAAGTCACGGCGCTGGATCAGGCGATTGGCGATGGCGACCACGTCATCAATGTACAGCGTGGCATCGACGTCCTTCTGGCACAGGAGGAGGAATTGTGCCAACTCGACTGGACACCCGCTTTTCAGAAAATCGGGATGAGCTTGATGAGCAATGTGGGCGGCGCGTCAGGCTCCCTCTACGGCACGCTATTTATCAGCCTGGGTAAAGCCGTTGGAGGACGGTCCATGAACCTCGCGACTTTTGCCGATGCTTTCACCCAGGCTGTGGAAGCTGTCAAAATGCGGGGCAAGGCGGATGTAGGCGAGAAGACCATGCTCGATGTGCTTATTCCCGTTGCGCAATGCTTGCAACAAGCGGCTGCCCAATCATTGCCTCTTGAGCAAGTCTTGCAAAACGCTCAGAAGGTGGCGGAAGCGGGTGTGGAATCCACGCGCGACATGCTCGCCACCAAAGGCCGCGCCTCTTTTTTGGGAGAGCGCGCCCGCGGCCACCTCGACGCTGGAGCGAAGACGAGTCAGTTGATGATCCAGGCGATAGCCGATGTATTGGCCGCAAAACGCGCTTGAAGCTTATTCCCTATTAATAAAGCAGGGTCGTCCGCCGCCTTCCGCAATCGAGAGAGGGCTCAGCAGCCCCAGCGTAGGGCGGCGGTGTGCACGGGTGCATCCCAAAGACGGATCAGCTCTTCATCGAGCAGGGTCAGGGTAATCGAGCAGCCGGCCATATCGAGCGAAGTCGTGTAGTTGCCAACCAGAGAGCGAGTGATGGCGACACCGCGATCCTTCCAGAAGCGGTATGCCAGATCGTAGATTAGATAGAGCTCTATCGGCGGGGTTGCGCCTAAGCCATTGACATGTAAGAGCACGGGTTGGTTTTGTCCCGGTTTTAGTTCATCATCAATCGTCGTCGCAAGCCGCTCGACGATTTCGGTCGCGCTCGTCAATGCCGCCCGCTCGCGTCCTGCCTCGCCATGAATTCCGACGCCTATTTCAATTTCGTCTTCAGCGAGGGTGAAGGTAGGCTTTCCCAAGGCAGGCACCGTACAACTGGTGAGTGCAACACCCATCGATGCTGTGCTGTGCGCCACTCTTTCACCCAAAGCTTTACAGGCCGCCAGATCTGCGCCGTTTTCCGCAGCTGCGCCGACGATTCTTTCCACCACCGTGGTGCCTGCCGTTCCGCGACGCCCCGTACTGTGAGTTGCCGGAAGCGAGACATCATCATTGATCAGCAGGGAACTATTCGGACAATCGAGCATTTCGGAAGCAATCTCGAAATTCATCACATCGCCCGCATAATTCTTCACGACAAACAAGACGCCACCACCATTTTCGACGGCCTGAGCGGCTGCCAGCATTTGATCCGGCGTCGGCGAGGTAAAGATTTGCCCCGGACAGGCGGCATCCAGCATACCGAGCCCTACAAATCCTGAATGCAGAGGTTCGTGCCCCGACCCGCCACCCGAAATAACGGCGACCTTTCCGGCCTTACCGGGATTTTTGCGTTTGATGAAACGCGGCTGCGGGTTGAACTGTACGATATCCGAGTGCGCTTGGGCAAATCCACGCAGGCTTTCATCGAGCAAGGTATCGACGCTGTTGAGGAATTTTTTCATGAATTGTCCCTTTGGTTGAAACGGTCAGGCGCTGGGGCATTATTAGATTTAACCGACATCGAACACGACTTTGCGCTCTGGCCGCTGGCCCGGGTAAAGCCGTGCCGATGCAGGTCATCGGATTCCGGTGGTCGCTTGAGCTATGCAGCCGATGCCCGGCCCGATTCCAATTTCGCAAGGCGATCCGCCAGAAAGGCTTCGAGGGTTTCCTGTGCCTTGATGAATCCTTTAATGCCCTTGTTGAGGTTTTCCGTCGCTTGACGGTTTGCCTTGTGCATCGCGTCATAAGTCGCCTTATCCATCGATACCTTGGCAATATCCATGGAAGCGGCCTTTTCCGGATCCAGTTTCCGAACCAGCCGACCCTCGGTATTGGCCAATTTAGTCAACACCGGCAAAGTGATGGTCATCAGATCGAGGCCCGCCAGCTCGCTGACCTCCCCAATATTGCGGAAGCTCGCGGCCATCACCGCCGTTTTGTAGCCGAACTTCCTGAAATAGTTATAGATCTTGATCACCTCTACCACGCCGGGATCCTCCGCAGCCGAGTAGTCACGCCCCGTCTCCTTTTTGTGCCACTCCATTATCCTTCCGACATACGGTGAGATCATCGTCGCACCGGCTTCGGCACAGCCGACCGCCTGATGAAAAGAGAACAACAAGGTCATGTTGCAGCGAATATCTTCTTTTTCCAGGATCTCGGCAGCACGCATGCCTTCCCACGTAGCCGCGACCTTGATCAGCACGCGCTCGCGGGGAACGCCGGCCTTTTCGTACTCGGACACCAGAAAACGCGCGTTTTTCAGGGTGGCTTCGGTATCGTGAACCAACCGCGCATCGCCTTCGGTCGAAACGCGCCCCGGCACGACCTCCAGAGCCTTTCGTCCAAAGGCAACGGCCACACGGTCCAAGGCCAGTGCGAGCACTTCAGCTTTGCCCGCTCTTTCGCCGGCGTCCTTTTTGGCTTGACTTACGGTTTCATCAATGATGCTCTGATACTCTGGCATCTGTGCCGCTGCCGTAATCAGGCTGGGATTCGAAGTGGCATCGACAGGATTGAATTTCCGAATAGCCTGAAAGTCGCCACTATCAGCGACCACTGCGGTCATGGTCCGCAGTTGATCCAATAAGTTATTAGTCATTAGTTTGTTCCCCGAATTAAAAAAAGGTTGCTGCGGTTGTATAGCCGTTGACCGACTCGACGCCGCCGGATGAGTATTCGGCCCGAATAAGGTCGTTGTTTAGTGTACGCCAACTTCGTCAGCAAAGAAACAGTGAGTTTCCTGCTCCGGGAACGCAACCGACCCGCCATGAGCGCGCTGTCGCAGGTTGCACAAAGCTCAGGAGCGCTGCTCCTTCCGCCAGGGATAGTTGGTTACTTGGAAAGGCAGAGGTGTAAACGGTGTGTGATGGTGAAGGGCGAGCACTCCGCATCTGATCATTTGCGCGTCCCCGATCCGTTCTCCAGCTATGGCACGCCGCGTCAGTGCGTATGACGATGATGGGTATCTGGGAAGTGCGGATGTTTGTGTATCAGCACGGCATGCCGGTGAAGATGGACATGCGGTTCATGGCCATCCCAATCAGGGGCGTGCTCGTGTCGATGATGCGCATCGTGCACATGGGGGTGAAGGTGTTCCAGCGGTGCATGGACGTGTATATGGTCATGCTGTTCCGTCAGATGCAGCCATAGGCCGAGCCCCATCAGCACACAAGCCGCCCAGAACATCGCGGTGGTCGGTTCGCCCAGCAGGATGAGGGCCACCCCTGCGCCGATAAAGGGCGCCGTTGAAAAGTAGGCCCCTGTTCGCGCCGTACCCAATCCTCGCAATGCCAACACGAACATCACCAGGCTGATCCCGTAGCCGAGCAGCCCGACCAGCATCGTTGCGAGTAGGGTCACGGCACTGGGCATGTTGGCGCCCATGGCGATAGCCAGCGAACAGTTGAGTGCTCCTGCGATCAGTCCCTTGCTCCCAGCGATGAACAAAGCATCAGACGCCGAGACCTTGCGGGTCAGATTGTTATCGATAGCCCAGCACAAGCAGGCAGCGACAATCGCCAGCGGCCCGAGCCGGTTGGACACCTCGGCGTCCCCGGCCGGCCAAGCGAGCACAACGCCACCGGCGACGATGGCCGCCATGCCGAGCACCACGCGCCGGTCGGCGTTCTCCCTGAAAACGATCCAGGCGAGCAAGGACGTCAAGGCAGCTTCCAGATTGAGCAAGAGTGAAGCCGTCGAGGCACCGGTGAATGCCAGGCCGAACAGCAAGGCCACTGGAGCGAGCACGCCCCCGAACAGAATCGCAGCGAGCAGCCAAGGCCATTCGTGAGGCGCAATGCCAGACGCGCGCCAGCCTCGATCGCGGATCAGGCGAATGACACTGAGCCCGATCCCGCTACCGAGATAAAGCAGTCCACCCAGCAGTGCAGGGGAAATCTTACCTACCAGCAACTTAGCGAACGGCGTACTGGCTCCGAACAGAGCCGCCGCCGCAAGGGCATAAACGACACTACGGTTCACTGCTCTCTAAGTCCTCAAGACGGCACAAATGGCCTCATTCTACATTCTCTGAATGGGGGCGGGTCCTCCGCTGTCGTTAAAATCAACCGCGCGATTCGTCCGCGCGTAACCTATCGGTTCGAATGGACAATCGAGAGGCTTTGGGTACTTCGCCGCGCTTCGGGAAAGTGCGGCCGGAACGAGCGAAAACGGGCGTTTTTCGGCTTTCCTCCTGGAGGGTGAAGGCCGCAAGAACTCGCAAGAATCCTCGCGCGGACAAAGGCTGTGGGAGCGAAAATCGTTGCTCAGAGATCAAAGACGAAGACTACCTAGGGCGGGGTTGTTATGATATGGAAGGCCATCATTGGAGCTTTCACCAGCTACGATCCGCGATAATGCCCGACAGTCCGCTCCAGCCGGTCCGTCTCTGCGGCGCTCCTGCGCATAGCTCTGGACAAGCCCTTAGGCGATACGATGAGAAGCCACTTCATGCGCCTGTCCAAATTCGAGTTGGCCGCGCTCGTGAGTAAATGCCAGCTCCATGGCTAATGATCCGCACGAGCAGCCCGCTGTGAGAACGCCGCTGTGAATGAAGCTGAGGCCGCAAAAATACGCGCGACGGTGGATGCCGTCTACCGCGCCGAGTCGCGCCGCGTCCTAGCCACCCTGATCCGCCTGCTGGGCGACTTTGACCTCGCCGAAGAGGCGCTGCACGAGGCTTTCCGGATTGCGCTGGAGCAGTGGCCGCGGGAAGGTGTACCCGCCCACCCGCGTGCGTGGTTGGTGTCGACCGGCCGCTTCAAAGCCATTGACGGAATGCGCCGGCGCGCCCGGTTCGAGACCCTGGGCGAGAACGCCGAGCCTGTCGAGCCGGCCGGCGAGGACGCCGCCGCGTTGGATGACGAGGGCATCGAGGACGATCGGCTGCGGCTGATCTTTACCTGCTGCCATCCCGCCTTGCCGTCGGACGCCCAGGTGGCGCTCACGCTGAGGGAGGTCTGCGGCCTTACGACAGAGGCGATCGCCCGAGCCTTTCTGACACCGGCGCCCACACTAGCCCAGCGCATCGTGCGCGCTAAGGCGAAGATCCGCACGGCGCAGATTCCCTATGAAGTGCCCGCGCAGGCGGAGCTGCCAAACCGACTGGACGCGGTGCTGCGCGTGATCTATCTCGTGTTCAATGAGGGGTACGCCGCCTCCTCCGGCACGTCGCTCACGCGGCCTGACCTGTCCTGCGAAGCGATCCGACTCGGGCGACTCCTGGCCACGTTGTTGCCGGAGCCTGAGGCATGGGGACTGCTGGCCCTGATGCTGCTGCACGAATCGCGGCGCATCGCGCGCACTTCACCGTCGGGCGATCTCGTGCTGCTGGAGGACCAGGACCGCTCGTTGTGGAACCGGGTACAGATGGCCGAAGGATTGGGATTGCTGGAACGGGCGCTGAAGTCGCGCCGGTTCGGTTCCTATACGCTGCAGGCGGCGATCGCAGCGGTACACGCTGAGGCGCCGCGCGCCTCCGCGACCGACTGGGAACAGATCGTCGGGCTGTATGACCTGCTTGCCCGTGCCGATCCGTCGCCTGTGGTCGAGCTCAACCGCGCCGTGGCCGTGGCGATGCGCGATGGTCCCATGGCGGGTCTTAGCCTCATCGCTGCCCTTTTGGCGCGCGGCCACCTTGCGGACTACCACCTGGCGCATGCAGCGCGGGCGGAGCTGTACCGCCGGCTCGGCAAAAAGGCCGAGGCCCGCGCCGCCTACCAGCGGGCGCTCAGTCTGGCGCGGCAAGAGCCGGAGCGACGCTTTCTCGAGCGGCGGCTGGGCGAGGTGTCGAAATGAGACGGCGAAAGCTGCCCCGCGTGTTCCTTTCCGGTCGACAACATCGGCCACCTCACGCATCTGCACGCCCGTGACACGCCGATTAGCCGTTCAAGAACCCGTCCCGTCAGGGCGCGCAAAGCCTCCTCACCGCTTGGTTGCCCATCCCCGCCAGAACCGCCATGCCGGCTTCGGTCATCGTCGTCTCCCAGGTCCCGTTGAACACCCTTTCTCGACCTGACCGGCATTCTCTTGACCGCCCCTCTCCTACGCGCGATCTATACACCACGTCCTTGGACTCTACCGCATGACGCTCTTGGCGCAGCCGAAAAAGGCGCACTTGCGATAGGCCGCTGGAGGCGACCGCGCAAAAGGATCAACCCATTATCACCTTGTCTGCACAACGTGCCCCACACGACTTCTATCTAGTGCTCGAAATCGCATCAGAATCAAGTCCTCGTCAGCAGCCCTGCAACCAGACAGATTACGTGCTACGAGCCTAAACCGTTTATTGGTCCCCTTTACCTATGCCCGGCTAGTTGTGTCATTTCTACGTTTCGTCTATCATCGGATCATGGAAATGAAACCGGTCGTATCGGCGCTGAGTGCTCTCGCGCAAGATTCTCGTCTCGCCGTGTTCCGCCTACTCGTGCAGGCAGGTCCGGCCGGTTTATCGGCGGGTAAAATCGCCAAAGCGCTCGATATTCCGCCTTCCTCGTTATCCTTTCACCTGAAGGAATTGGCTTACGCGGGGCTGGTCATTTCTCGGCAACAGGGCCGGTTCATCATTTATTCGGCCAACTTTGAGACCATCAACGGCGTAATTGCCTATCTCACCGAAAACTGCTGCGCCGGCCGTCCCTGTACGCCGGCCCCCGTCCCTGACTGTTGCCTTCTCGAGGAGGCCCGAAATGACTGAAAAGACATACAACATCCTTTTTCTGTGCACCGGCAATTCAGCGCGCAGCATCCTGGCGGAAGCCTTGCTGAACAGGATGGGAGAAGGCCGCTTCCTCGCCTTCAGCGCCGGTAGCCATCCGACTGGCCAGGTCAACCCGAACGCCCTGGCGACGCTGGCCCGTCATGGCCTTCCGACCGAAGGCTATCGCAGCCAATCCTGGGACGAGTTCGAAGCTACGCCGGTCGACATCCTGATTTCGATCTGCGATGCGGCCGCCGGGGAAAGCTGCCCGGTGTACCTGGGCTCGGCAATCCGCGGGCACTGGGGCTTGCCGGACCCGGCCCAGGTCGCCGGCCGTCCCGAGACCATCGAGACCGCTTTCGAAGCGACCTATACCGCCCTCGAAAAACGTATTCACCAACTGCTGGCGCTGCCAGTGGAAGCCATGTCCGGGCCGGAACTGGCCGAGGCGCTGAACCGGATCGGTGCGGAAACCCTTTGAATCGCTTGAGAGAGTCACCGCCATGAACAAACAAAACCCAAGGCATACAGCCCCAAGCCTCCGCCCCTCAAACCGCAGCCAGGCTCGGTTTCGGCCGAAATCCGATCGGGTACCCCGGGAAAAAGCCAAGGGCATGAGCCGGTTCGACCGCTATCTCACCCTCTGGGTGCTCCTCTGCATCATCGCCGGCATCGGCCTGGGGCATCTTTTTCCTGCAGCGTTTCAGGCGGCAGGGCGGTTGGCCATGGCAAACATCAATCTGCCCGTCGCGGCGCTCATCTGGCTGATGATCATTCCCATGCTGCTGAGAGTGGATCTGAAGGCGCTGAAGGGCGTGGTAAAGCACTGGCGCGGGGTGGGCGTGACGCTGTTCGTCAACTGGGGCATCAAGCCGTTCTCC
>CADDZF010000026.1 GCA_902812445.1 Methylococcaceae bacterium
CGGTGTGCTGCTTACTGCCGTGGGTGAACGGGCCGATACCCTGCCGGATACCCTCCTCATTGACGTGAATGATCAAATCGAGACCCAGCTCATGGGCGCGCCGGTCGCGAAATTCGATCATCTCGCGAAACTTCCACGTGGTATCCACGTGCAGTAGCGGAAATGGCGGCTTGCCCGGATAAAAAGCCTTCATCGCCAGGTGCAGCATCACCGCCGAGTCCTTGCCGATCGAATACAGCATCACCGGCCGCTCAAACTCGGCGACCACTTCCCGCAGGATGTGCAGGCTTTCCGATTCGAGCTGCTTGAGGTGAGTCAAGGCGTACTGTTTCATGAGCGATGAGCGAGGAGCTGGGGATCCGGCTGGTGGAATTCGCGTCCAGCGGTGACCGCCGATACATAACCTGCCCGGATCACGAAGTCGCCGAAATGTTCGCCATCGCGGCGTTCCTGCGCGTAGCGCTCGATAAGGGGAGTCAGCACCGCCACGACCTCCTCTTCCATGAGCCCTTCCCGATACAGTTTGTTCAGGCGTCCGCCATCAAAACCGGCGCCCAGGTAGAGATTGTACCGGCCCAGCGACTTCCCGACCAGCGCGATTTCGCCCAAATAAGGACGCGCGCAGCCGTTGGGACAGCCGGTGACCCGCAAATTGATGGCGTCTTGTTCCAGCCCGTTTCTCTTTAGAACCGGCTCAAGCCGGGTCAACAGATGCGGTAACCAGCGCTCGCTTTCCGCCATGGCGAGGCCACAGGTGGGAAACGCGACGCATGACAGGGCATGCCGCCGCAGGCCGCCCCATTGAACGGCGTTGGGGATGCGGTAACTTTCGAGCAGATCCTCGATGTGGCGCTTGTTGGCCTCGGCGATTCCCGCGATGGTCAGATTCTGGTTGGTGGTCAGCCGAAAGTCGCCGTCGTGAATTTTCGCGATTTCCCGCAGTCCGGTCAGCCATCCCGTCTCCGGCGTATCGCTGATGCGGCCGCTGAGTATCCCCAAGGTTAGATGCCACCGGCCCCGGGCGTCGCGCACCCAGCCGAAGGAGTCCCCGGTATCCTTGAAGCGGAACGGCCGCGCGGCTTGCAGCGGCCAGCCCAGGCGCGCTTCCAGCTCGCTCTTGAACCATTCGAGGCTGCGATCATCCAGCGTATACTTGAGACGGGCATGCTTCCGGTTCGTGCGGTCACCGAAATCACGCTGCACTTTGACCACGGCTTCGGCGACTTCGAGCAGTTGCTCCGGCCGGCAAAAGCCGATCACGTCGGCCAGGCGAGGATACGTCGCCGGCTCGCTGTGACTCATGCCCATACCGCCCCCTACCGCCACATTAAAGCCTGTCAGCCGGTTTTTGTCGGCGATGGCGATGAATCCCAGATCCTGAGCGAAGATATCGATATCGTTGCTCGGAGGCAGCGCAATGCCGATCTTGAACTTGCGCGGCAGATAGCTCCTACCGTAAAGGGGCTCTTCTTCGGCCGGCGGCTCGGTAATGCGCTCCTCATCCAGCCAAATTTCATGATAAGCTCGCGTCTTGGGGAGCAGAAACTCGCTCAACCGACAACTCCAGGCGTAGACGTCCTCATGTAGTGGGGAAAGGTACGGGTTATTGTGACAAACCACGTTCCGGTTGACATCCCCGCACGCCGCGATGGTGCTCAGGAGGGCCCGGTTAATCCCGGCGATGGTGGCTTTAAGGCGGCGCTTGACGACGCCATGAAGCTGAAACGTCTGGCGCGTTGTGATGCGGAGAGAGCGGTTGGCATATCTGCAGGCCAGCTCATCGAGTCGTAGCCACTGCTCCGGCGTGCAGACGCCGCCCGCCATGCGGACGCGTACCATGAAACCGTAAGCCGGTTCCAGTTTTTGGCGCAGACGTTCATTGCGAAGATCGCGATTATCCTGCTGGTAAGTGCCGTGAAACTTGAGGAGCTTGGCATCCTCGGGCGACACCGCACCGGTTACCGGATCGGCCAGGCTGTCTTCAATCGTGCCACGCAGATGACGGCTGCGCTCCTTGAGCCTTTCATCATCGCTCAGCTGAGTTTTTTGCTCGATTCCCATGTGCGCCCTCTTCGATAGACTTAGTAGACATCCCGCTGATACCGCTTCGAGGACTGGAGCTCCTTGACATAGTCCTCGGCCCGCTCCCGACTGTGGCCGCCCGCTTTTTCGACGACCGCGATCAAGGCTTCGTGAACGTCTGGCGCCATCTGCTTGGCATCTCCGCAGACATAGACGTGGGCGCCTTCCTCCAGCCAGGCATAGAGCTCGTGGCTTTTTTCCAGCAGCCGGTGCTGCACATAGACCTTTTTCTCATCATCGCGCGAGAAGGCGACATCGATCCGGGGCAACAGGCCGTGTTTGCGATAATCCAGCCACTCCTGCTGATAGAGGAAGTCGCTGTGGAAATTACGGTCGCCGAAGAACAGCCAATTCTTGCCCTTGGCGCCCTGGACTTCGCGCTCCGCCAGAAAGGCCCGGAACGGCGCGATCCCCGTACCCGGCCCGATCATCACGAGCGGGGCATCCGAATCCTCGGGCAGCCGGAAGTTGGGATTGCTATCCACGTAAACGGGCACTTGTCCGTCCTCCGCCACCTGGTCGGCGAGGAAGGCGGAGGCGACGCCCTGACGCGCCTGGCCATGACTTTCATAGCGTACCACGCCGACGGTCAAGTGCACTTCGTCGGGATTGGCGTTGTAACTCGACGCGATGGAATAAAGGCGCGGCGGCAATCGCCGCAGCAGGGCGATGAACTGCGCCGCCGTAAGACCATGCACGGGATAGCGGCGCACCACATCGATGATCTCTCGGCCATACAGAAATTCCCGCAGAAGCGTCCGATTCTCTTCCTGCAACAGTTGCTTGAGTTCTTGCGCGGCGGACAACTGGGCGTATCGTTCCAGGAAGGGGCGGGTCAACGCGGTGATCTCGTAGTCGTGCAGGAGCGCCGCCTCCAAAGTCGTTTCGAGGCCATCGGCAGCGAGAACCGCTGTACCGGGATCGAGGCCTAGACTCCCGATTAGATCAGCTACCCGCTGCGGCCAGTTGGTGGGCACCACGCCGAGGGAATCACCTGGTTCGTAGCGGAGTCCCGAATCCGCAATGGACAATTCGATGTGGCGTACGTCCTTGCTGGAACCGCGGCCCGTCAGGCGGAGATTTTCGGTCAAAGTCGCCGGGAACGGCCGTTTCTTCGAATAGGCGGAGACCGGCGCCACGGGCGTGGCGGCAGCAGCCGCTTCCAGCCGAGCGTCCTGCACCTCGGCCAGCATCGCCACAACGCCCTCCATCCAGGCTTCCGCGGTGTCGTCATAGTCCACATCGCAGTCCGCTCGGGGATAAACCCGTTTCGCCCCTAAAGCTTCCAGCCGCGCATCGAAATCGCGTCCGATCTTGCAAAAATATTCGTAACTCGTGTCGCCCAGCGCGAGGACGGAATACCGCAAGCGATCCAGCTTCGGCGCTTTTTTGCCATGCAGGAATTCATGAAACAGCCGGGCATTGTCAGGCGGATCACCTTCACCATGCGTGCTCGTGATGAGGAGAAGGCAGTGATCGCGCTTGAGCTGGGCGGTCTTGTAGCTGCCCATGGATTCTAACCGCGCCGCGAAGCCCTTTTCCAGCAAACGAGCGAGCAGCGCTCGAGCGATTTTCTCCGCATTGCCCGTCTGTGATCCATAGAGTACCGTGATGCCGGACTGCGAATCGGGAATCCGATCTGATGGCGATCCGCCGGCAGCTGACTTCATTCCTGCAAAGCCCGCCAAGTAGCCGCTAGCCCATAGCAGCTGCTCGGGAGAGATGCCTTCCACCAGCCGCTTCAGGCTTTCCCATTGCTGCGCGGTCAGTGGGCCTCTAGTTTCGTTCATTACGCGGTATTTGAAAGGGACGCCGGGAGGAGTGGCCGAGCCGCATCTATAGAATATGGCACTTTGAGCCGTTCATCCCGGTTCATTTCCCAAGCCACACGAACACGCTCCACGCGCTTCGATTAAAGAAGCCGGTTTTATTCCAACGCGGCGTCTATCGACGACACGTCCTCCCGAGTGATACGCCCATCGGCATGGTAGACGGTCCGGTAATGACGCATCTGGACGTACGCCTTGCCCGGATGAATGTTTGCAAACTCGCGAACCTCATAGATTTTTGGCTCATCCGGTGTTGCCGTATCGGAAACGTGCGCTGTCGCATGCTTCTTGCCCATAGACTGTCTCCACAACTTTATGTACAAATTTAGCTGGCCCGTTCAAATCTGTTGAACCTCCGCATACCAGGAAACCTGCCGTCAATCCGGTGCGGGTCTTCGCGACTGTGCTAGAACCCTGGTCATACCAACCGGCCGGTTTGCTCCGGCTGGCGTTTGATCTGTAAAACTATACAAGAACGAATTATCCAATAAAAGAATATTAAAGTACTTAAATTATATCGCATTGGCATATGCGGCCTGCAATGCTGCTGCGTACAAGGTCAGTCGGTCAACGAAGAAGGTCTATGGCAAACCGCCTTCGGTATCTCCACCAACCCCTACCCGATAGTTTCGATCATGACAGGGCCGGCATCTCGGCGGAGACTTCATCCGCGTCATTGAGGATGCCTTTATCCAGATGCCGGATCGAGTGCGCCTTGGCGGCGGCGCGCTGATCGTGGGTCACCATGATGATGGTCTTGCCCAATTGTTCGTTGAGATGCTCCATCAAGAGCAACACATCTTCAGCCGAAGCGCGGTCGAGATCGCCGGTCGGCTCGTCCGCCACGATGACGAGGGGATCGCTGACCACCGCTCGCGCTATCGCGACACGTTGCTGCTGACCGCCGGAGAGCTGAGCCGGATAGTGCTCCATGCGGTCGGCGAGGCCGACCATGTTCAAGACCAGCTCGACGTGCTCTTTGCGTTCCTTTTTCGACAACCCGGTGAGCAGCAGCGGCAGCTCGACGTTCTCGTAAGCGGTCAGCACCGGCATGAGATTGTAGAACTGGAAGATGAAACCGATATTGGCGGCACGCCAGCCGGCCAGCTCGGTTTCGGTTAGTTCGCCGATATCGGCGCCGCCAACCCTGAGCAGCCCGCTGCTCGGCCGGTCGATTCCGGCGATCATATTCAACAGCGTGCTTTTGCCTGAACCCGAAGGTCCCATCAGAGCGAGAAATTCACCTTCGGCAATGACAAGGCTGATATTCGTCAGCACCGGGATAATTTGGTCGCCGCGGTGATAAATCTTGCTCAAGTTACGGATGTCGACGAGGGCGCTCACGTCAGGCCGCCGGCAGCTTGATGCGGGAGCCGTCGCCGAGCCGCTGCGAGGGGTTCAGAACGACTTTATCGCCCGGATTGAGCCCTTTCCCGATCACGGCCAGATCGCCGATGGTGCCGCGTGTTTCGACCGGGACTTCCCGAACTCTCTCGCCGTCGATGACGAAAGCGACCTCGGCGCCCTCGCGCGAGACGATGGCGGCGGGCGGTACCGCGGTCACCGGCTTTTGCAGCTCGGGGGTGACGGGTTGCGAGAGGAAGGCGACTTTCGCGCTCATGTCCGGCAGAATGCGGCTGTCCCGGTCGATAAAGCGCACTTTCACCAGCACGGTGGCCTTGGTTTTGTCCACCGTCGGCACGATTTGGTGGACGCTGCCGCGGAAACGCCGGTCCGGCAATGCATCGAGCTGAATTTCGCACGGCTGCTCGCGGCTGATCTGGGTCAGATTGGACTCGGCGACATCCGCTTCGACTTCCAGCGTATCCATGTCCGCCATCGATACGACCGCGCCTTTGGAGGCGATGGCGGAGGAAAAAGGCGCGACGATATCGCCCACGTCGGCGTTCTTGCCCAGAATGACGCCGTCGAAAGGCGCGCGAATGAGGGTGTATTCGACCGCGACTTCGGCGCCCCGATAGGCCGCCTCGGCGGCCCGAATATCGGCTTTGGCACTGGCGACGGCCGCTGCCGCCTTGTCGTGACGGGCGACCGCGGCGTCGTAGAATTCCTGCGAGACGAAGCGCTTGCGCAGCAATGCCTTCGCTCGCCTGAGAGCGCGAGCGGCGTCTTTCCATTCTGCCGCGGCGCTTTTGAGCCTGCTTTTGGCGACTTCGATCGTTGCCGCCGCCTGATGCATGCTGGCGATCACGTCGCGATTTTCCAGTTCGGCGAGCACCTGGCCACTCCTCACCCGACTGCCTTCTTCCACATCCAGCCTCAATAAGCGCCCGGTCGCCTTGGAAGCGACATCGGCCTTGGTCTGCGGCACTACATAGCCGGTCGCGTTGAGCAGAGTAAACGCCTGGGACGGGTAAACCGAAGTCACGGCGCCGGTCTCCACCGGCACCCTCGAGATAAAACCGCCGAAGTAATAAATGATGCTCGCTAAAAGAATCAAGCTGACCGTAAGACGCCACAACCACCGCCTGCTCCTTCCTTTGCGAGCGGATGCAGCCGTCGGTTTGGCGTCGCGATCGATTTTGAGTTTTGTCAGGTCTTCCTTCGCCACGGTCTGTCTCAAGAAATCAAGCCGCTGTCAGCGGCATCGAAAATTAGGGTCTAGGCTGTCTGGTTTTTCAATTCGGCCGGTATTATACAAATTCCTTGAGCAACAGCCCGGCGCTACGCCGAGCCAACTACCGATGGGCGGTAAAATGGTTTGTTTTTAATCTTAGCGAAGGAACGCTCTTTGCGGCCCGAACACTCTCACCAACGCCCAACATATCGTCGCAGCGCTAGGATGCCTGAACTGGCGAGCCGTTCGGGTGCGCGTTAGAATAAATAATGCATTCCTCACCGCTTCCACCCCAGGCGACCGACACCCGCTATTCCTTCCGACTCGCCGGCTTACTGGCGGTACTTACGATCTATCGTGCGGTGATGCTGGAAGTGAACGATCTCGACCTTTATTTCGATGAGGCCTATTACTACGGCTGGTCGAACGCGCCAGCATTCGGCTACTTCTCCAAGCCGCCGATGATCGCCTGGATTATCCGGCTCACCACCTCGGTGTGCGGGGATGCGGAAGTGTGCATCAAATCCGGCGCCCTGTTAATGTTTCCCGTTACCGCCTGGGTACTCTATCTCATCGGCGGCCGACTGTTCGATGCGCGTAGCGGTTTTTTCATTGCCCTCGCTTTCGCCAGCTTGCCGTTTGTTTCGTTTTATAGCTGGTTCATCACCACCGATGCGCCGCTGCTTTTGTTCTGGGCGCTCAGCCTTTATCACTTCAGTCGCGCGGTGAGCGGCGATACCTGGATGGATTGGTTGGCGACCGGGTCGTGGCTGGGCCTCGGCCTGCTGAGCAAATACACCATGCTGGTGTTTGCCGTCTCCGCCTTGATCTATCTCATGACCAGCCGGGAACAGCGGCGCCACCTGAAAAATCCCAAGGCGTTGAGCGCTCTCGCCCTTGCCTTGCTGCTCTTCCTTCCCAATCTGTGGTGGAACTACCGCCATGAATTTGCCAGTTTCCAACACACCGCGGCAATCTCGCAGCTCGATCGCGAACTGTTCCATCCCGAGCGGATGGCTGAATTTCTGGCAGGACAGTTTCTGGTGTTCGGCCCGCTCACCATGGGCGCGTTCATCGCGTGCTTGTGCCGAATTCGGCGCGTCGCGGCGGATGAGCGCTATCGTTTTCTGCTCAGCTTTACCCTGCCTTTGCTGGTGATGTATAGCTTGCAAAGTCTATTGGCTCGCGCCAATCTGAACTGGGCGGCGGCGGCCTACCTCGCCGCCACGGCGCTCACCGCCGCCTGGCTGCTGGAACGGGGCAGAACCCTGATTCTGATCTCGGCGATCGCGATTAATTTGTTGCTCGGGGTCACGCTTTACCACTATCGCGCGTTGACCGGACTCGCCGGCATGGAACTGAGCCGCAAAACCGATCCGTTCGCCTGGATGAAGGGCTGGCAAGAGCTCGGCGCCGAGGTGCAAGCACTCCTGCGCGTACATGAAGACGCCGGCCTTTTAAGCGATGACCGGAGAACGCTGGCAGAGCTGATCTATTATATTCGGCCGCACCCCTTTGACGCCGTAATCTGGAATCCGAGCGGGCGCATCTCCGATCACTACCGCTTGACCGCCGACATCAAAGGCAGCCTTCACAAAAACTTCATTTTCGTTACGCAAAATGCACCCCAAAATGCGCTGCTGAGAAGGTTCGAAGTGGTGCGCGAAATCGCCCGCATCGAGGTTCCCCTCTACCCGCATCAGGCTCTCCATTACCGCGTGTATCGCTTGCAAAACTTTATGGGCTATTGAGCAATGATGAGCTGGTTGAAAGCGCACCGGATGCTGGCCTTGTTTCTACTGTCGAGTCTTGCGTTTACTTTTTTTTCCCGCATCGACCTTCTTGTAAGCGCCCAGTTTTACCAGCCGGGCAGTGGATTCTTGTGGCGACAGCAACCGCTCCTGCTATTTCTTTATGAGCTGGTTCCCGTGATGGTGA
Source organism: Methylococcaceae bacterium (assembly GCA_902812445.1). Lineage (GTDB taxonomy): Bacteria > Pseudomonadota > Gammaproteobacteria > Methylococcales > Methylococcaceae > CADDZF01. The sequence continues at coordinate 8,428 of CADDZF010000026.1, forward strand.
GCATTCTCATCCCGGCTTTGGTACTGCCGTTGTTGGCCGGCCTGGTAATCGACCAACCATGGCTTCGTCGTCGGCGAAAGGCGTTCGCCTATCTTTTGATGAGCCTGATTCTGGGTCCCGGGCTCATCGTCAATGCCGTATTCAAGGACAACTGGGGTCGAGCGCGACCCGTCGATATTCGGGAATTCGGCGGCACAAAGGCTTTCACGGCTGCTCTGGTGCCCAGCGACCAGTGCCGCCGCAATTGCGCCTTTGTCAGCGGCCATCCCTCCATGGGGTTTTATTTCCTTAGCCTGGGTTTCTTGATCAAGCGCCAGCGGCGGTTCTGGCTGCTGTTCGGAGTGAGCTTCGGCGGCCTCATCGGCCTCGCCCGTATCGTCCAGGGCAGACACTACTTGAGCGACGTGGTGTTTTCCTTCTTCGTCGTCTATGCCAGCGCCTGGCTGGCCTATGAACTCCTCTTCAGGCGGCCGGGGATACGCGCGCAGCAGCGCCCGCAGTGCCAAAGGCCAGAATCTAGCAATCAAGCCTCGGATGATGAGCTAGCCCTTGAAATTGAACCTGACCGCGTACCCCTCAAGACAACGGCTCCGCTGGCTTCGATCCGCACCGATCGAAGCGCAAACCGGCTTCATTAAGAGCCTGCAATAAAGGCATCGCGCCTATTTCACCACCCCGCAGGCGATGCGCGCGCCGCCCAGTTTATCGGCGTAGTCGTCATTTTCCGCGTGGATGATGATGGAGCGGCCCTGCAAATCGGAGGCTTTCAGGCGCGGCGCGGTAACCGGCAGTTTCGCGCTGCCATCGCTGGCGACGGTCAACACCGGCATGTCGCCTAAGTGCCCCTCGCCTAAAGGTCCTGCGTGCTTGCCCGTTTTGGCAGGATCGTAATGCGCTCCCGCAGCCAAGCCAGCGGACCTCTTGCCGTCTTTTGCCTTGGCTCCGCAATCGGCAAATTCGTGCACATGGAAACCATGAGGTCCCGGCGGCAAACCCTTGAGGTCGGGCATCAGCTTCAGGCCGGCGTCGGTATCCTCGGCGTGAATCGCGCCGATCGCCCTGCCAATACCTTGATCGTTGATCAGATTCATCGACACGTCCACCACGCCGGCCTGCGACAGGGCGGAAGCACCGAGTACCAGGCCGGCAAAAACGGTTTTCATCGTATGCATACTGCCTCCATAGGTGCGCTGCTGTGTATAGGACGCGACCGTCCTCTGTGGCGTCAGGGTCGGCGCAGGCGGTCGAGCTCTGCCAAGGGAACGTCGAGAATCGCGTATTTCCGCCAATCCTTGTAATCGAAATGCCACCATTCCGTCGGGTAGACGGTGAAGCCCTCCGCTTCCATCGTAGCGCGCAGCAGATCGCGCAGCCTGCGTGGTTGTTCGGGGCCGCTGGCGTAATCGGGATGAGCTCGCTCGGTCATCTCGTCATATACGCTCGGCATGACGAGCTCGCGCCGGGTTTTGAGATCGAACAAGGTGAGATCGACCGCGCAGCCCCGATTGTGCCGCGAGCCTTCTTTGGGATCGGCGACGAATTGCCTCTTGCTCGACGGCGTCTCGTCCCAAAATAGCTTGGTCACCGACCAGGGCCGGTAGCCGTCAAAAATCAGCAGCCCATAGCCGTGCTGGCCAAGCTTTCGGTGCGCGCGGACGACCGCCTCGGCGGCGGGCTTCTGCAAGAAAACGCGCGCTTCGGCATAGACCTTGCGACCCAGGAAATTGTTCGACGTCGCATAACGCACGTCTAGCCTGAGCGTCGGATCGAGGTCTTGCAACTCCACCCATTCCGCTTTGCGAAAAGGGCCGGCTGCCTTGGGCGGCTCCACGGCCTCGCCTTCGCCGCCAGGACAATACAGCAGCAGTATCGACACAAACAGCAGCCTTTTCGGCATGACTGCACGAGACCATCATCGGCGCCGGCGTGCCGTAGCACCGCCCAGCAGGGAACCCAACACGCCGCGCACGATTTCTCGCCCGACTTGCGAGCCGATGGTGCGCGCCGCGCTTTTCGCCATCGCTTCGATCACGTTGTCCTTGCGGCGGCTGCCGCCCCCTAGAACGCCTCCCAAAGTTCCCAGCAAAGCATAGCTCCAGCCGCCGCCGTTCTCAGCGCCCCCGGCGGTAGCGGTCGCGGTTTCCGGCTGGCGGCCTTCGGTTCTTTCTTTAAGCTTTTCGTACGCCGACTCGCGGTCGATTGCTTTTGCATAATGATCGCCCAACACCGAGTTCCGCATCGCCGCCGCCCGTTCCTCCGCCGTCAACGGTCCGATGCGGCTGGCGGGCGGCAAAATGTAGGCGCGCTCGACGATGCCCGGGGTGCCCTTTTCATCGAGCAGGGAGACCAGCGCTTCGCCCACCGCCAGCTCGCCTATCACTTTTTCGACATCCAGCCGGGGATTGCGCCGCAGCGTCTCTGCGGCCACCTTGACGGCCTTCTGATCGCGCGGCGTGAAGGCTCGCAGCGCGTGCTGCACGCGGTTGCCGAGCTGGCCGAGGACGCTGTCCGGAATGTCGCTGGGATTCTGCGTGGCGAAGAATACACCGACGCCCTTGGAGCGAATCAGGCGCACGACCTGCTCGATTTTGTCCAGCAGGGGTTTTGGCGCATCATCGAACAGCAGGTGCGCTTCGTCGAAGAAAAACACCATCTTCGGCTTGTCCGCGTCGCCCACTTCGGGCAGATTTTCGAACAGCTCCGCCAGGAGCCAGAGCAGAAACGTGGCGTACACCGCTGGCGCATTCAACAGCTTCTCGCTGCAGAGAACGTTCACCACGCCGCGTCCGCCGCCATCGGTCTGCATGAGATCGTTGATGTCCAGCATCGGCTCGCCGAACAGCTTTTCACCGCCTTGCCCTTCGAGCGCGACGAGACCGCGCTGGATCGCGCCGATGCTCGCGGCCGAAATGCGGCCATATGCGGTGGTGAACTCGCCGGCATTATCGCCTGCATACTGCAACACAGCGCGAAGATCCTTGAGATCGAGCAACAACAGGCCGCGCTCGTCCGCGATCTTGAACACCAGTTGCAGGACGCCTTCCTGCACCTCATTAAGGTTCAGCAGGCGGCCCAGGAGCAGAGGTCCAAGGTCGGAAACGGTCGTGCGCGCCGGATTGCCGGATTCGCCGAACACATCCCAGAACACCACGGGACAGGCTTCAAAAGCAAAGTCGGCGATGCGCAAAAGGTCGAGCCGCTCTTTCAGCTTGGGCCGCATCTCCCCTGCCGCCCCGATCCCCGACAGATCGCCCTTGACGTCCGCCAGGAACACCGGGACGCCGATTTTTGAGAACGCCTGGGCCATTACCTCCAGAGTTACGGTCTTGCCCGTCCCGGTCGCACCGGCGATCAGACCATGGCGGTTCGCCAGCGCGGGCAACAGCGCTAGTTCGGTCTCTTTGTTTTTCGCAATTACCAGCGGTGCGGCCATGGGTCCTCCCGGAATCTCATTAGATGAGCCTGCTCGGGGAATTGTAAAAGGGATCGAAACGACGAGCAAACTGCCGGCTTGAATCGCACGGAAGCCCCGTGAAAGTTTTCAACTGGCAGCATTCTTCCCCGGGTGACGGCGGAGTCCTTACTCTCCGGCTACCTAAGGCTACGCCACCATAAAAATGCACTCTCTTCCGGCGTAGCGCGCTGGCCGAAAAGGCGTTGCGATGCGGAAACTGCCCGCACCGGACGGTCCGGCAGCGTGTTTCACCGCCTCCTTCTAGGCCGTAAATGACGGCCCGATTTCGCCGAGCTCGGTAAACAGCGCTACCCAATTGCCCCTGTGCGGCGCAATTCTCGCCGTCAAGAAACGCTCGCCAAGTGAAAAGCAAATCAAGCGCCGAACGCAGCGATTGTCGCGTTCAGGCGCTTGTAAGGGCTTACTATTTTTTTTGCACCGGTATCCGTATCTTCTGGCCGGGGAAGATCTTATCGGCGTCCTTGATCACTTCGCGATTCGCCTGGAAGATCTGGTTATACTGGCTGGCGTCGCCATAAAAGTGCTGGGCGATTTTGGACAAGGTATCGCCGGATTGGATGATGTAATACTCGGTGCTTTCATAGCTCTCGACAGCTTGCGGACTGGCAATCCCTGGCGGCAGTTTTACGCCGTCCACGTTGACCGCTTCGACGCCTTGCACGTTTCCCGCCATCAGCGCCGCTTTTTGTAAGGCTTCGGCCGATTCGGCCTCGCCGGAAAGATAGACGGTCGCATTGCGGTAATCGACTTTGAGATTTTTGATTCCGGGATTCGCCGTGTTGATGTGCTCCTCGATCTTCCTGGCGGCCTGTCCTTCCTCGGTGAACAACCGGTGTCCTATATCTTTAATGAAGTCAAAAAGACCCATCTTTCACCTCCTGTCGTAGTGTACCTGCTTGCCCCACCAGACGATGGTCTGGGCTTGCCATGTTAGCAATAAAACCAGGTAGGTCAAATCTAATACGCGGGTCGCCGGTACCGGCATCATCCGGCGAGGAATTTTAGTTATTCGGCTGGCCTGCGGTTGGCCGCCTTCTCACGCGCTGGGGTGGTTCGCCGCTAGGATGGCCTCCAATGGGGCCATGTAGACTTCAGCCCGATAGAGGATCTGATAACCATCCACCAGGCCGATACAGCGGTAGAGCTGCTGGGTCAGCCGCGATCCACCCAGTCCTTTTTCATTTGCGGCCGTGAGCGGACCTTCGGTGAGGATGTGCAGCACGTCGTTGCTGCGCAGTTTCCGCGCCAAGCGGCGATCGACGGACAAATGATGCGCCAGGTAGACGACCGGATTTGTCATGAAGTCGTGTTTTTCACTGGTGGCTTTCTCCAGCAAGGCGCAGGAGATGAGCGAACAGGGAAACATGTCCGGAAAATTGACGCGATCGTTCAGCTCGTCGAAATAGTAGCCCTGATCTGCCAGCGATCCGGCGATGAAATTCTTGGCGTTGCCGGTATTCATGAATTTGCGTTTCATGAAATAGCCGGTTTGCGGAAGCCGGGTCCGGTCTTGTGTCTGTTTGAGATCGGGAAGTCCGCTCAGGTCCACGGCGGAGAGAAAAAGGGGAGTCGTCGTCTCGCGCTGATAACCCATCAGGACGAAGCCGCTTTGCTTGCGCACGGCGATGCGATTGGAAAGGCCGGGAGGGTCCGTTTTACGCAGCGAAGGCTTGAGCTCGACGTGAAACGCCTCACCCGGTAACAGCGCATCCGCGAACGTGATTTGATAATTGCTGAAGTCAAGGTGCGCTTCGTCGATATAGGCATACTCATCATGCGCATCGCGATGCCGGCTGATCAGATACTCGATCAGGCATTCTAGCTGGAAGCCCATGACGATGCTGCCGGCGTACGGATTACCGCGGACCAGGCCTTGTCTGCGCGGTTCATGAAACGGATTGAAATCGTCGGTGGAATTGCGCGCCGCGTCGATGTGGATCTGCTGATAACAAAATTCGCCAGGGTCATTCATGCCAACCGCCTCCGTTATCGCGCCGATGTATACCTAACGCGGCCGTATTCAAAGAATAGACCAGCGAGCATGCGGAACTGGCTCGCTTCGGATCGGCCGGAGCGCTTGGTAGGTCGGCCGCAAAAACTTCCCTTTCCAAGATCTGGACGGTCTCAGTAGACTAGTGCCCCATGACTGTCGACTTCGAGCACGCGCATGAATGATGAAAGAGCTTTCCTACCCCTTGACATCGCTGTACTGACCGTTTCTGACACGCGCGCCGAAGAGACGGATGCGTCCGGTAAAATCTTGGCCGAACGCCTTGCAGCGGCCGGTCATCGGCTCGCCGACAAACGCATCGTGCCGGATGACATTTACCGCATTCGCGCCGTTTTATCGGCATGGATTGCCGATGAACACGTCCAGGTCATTCTCACTACGGGCGGCACCGGCGTGACCGGGCGCGACGGCACGCCGGAGGCGGTCTCAGCGCTGCTGGACAAGATACTGGACGGCTTCGGCGAGGTGTTTCGGGCGATTTCGTTCCACGACATCAAGACCTCCACCATCCAGTCGCGGGCTCTTGCAGGCGTCGCCAACGGCACTTACATTTTCTGTCTGCCTGGCTCTTCCGGCGCCTGCCGCACCGCCTGGGATCAGTTGATTCAACCGCAGCTCGACTACCGAACGCGTCCCTGCAACCTGGTCGAACTGATGCCGCGGCTGCTCGAGAAATAGTTCTTGCACCGGGCATCTTGCGAGGTCATCAGTATTGCGATCGCTGCCGGCTCGCGCAAGTATACGGATTCCAACTGTCAATAGTTAAGGAGCGATCCATGACACAACTCGTTCTCGCCGCCCTGTTCTTCCTCGGCATTCATTTCATCATCTCGGGCACCCGTATGCGGGATGCGCTCGTCAACCGGATCGGCGAAGGAAAGTTTCGTGGCGGGTTCTCCCTGCTGTCGATCATCGGTTTGCTCTGGCTGATTCATGCCTACCGGCGCGCGCCTTACATCGAGACCTGGGGGCAGCTGACTTTCCTGAAACCGGTCGCCGCCGCATTGATGATCATCGCCTTTTTATTCGTCTTGATCGGCCTGACCACGCCCAGCCCCACCGTCGTTAAGGGCGAAACATTATTGAACGGTAATGATCCGGCACGCGGTATCCTGCGCATCACCCGCCATCCCTTTCTGTGGGGAGTCGGGCTCTGGGCGTTCTTGCATCTCGTGATCAACGGGGATGCCGGTTCTCTGCTCTTCTTCGGCTCCCTGCTCATCCTGGCCCTGGGCGGCACCTTCTCCATCGACGCCAAGCGGCGGCGCGCCTTCGGCGAGCGATGGCAGCGCTTTGCCGGCATGACCTCCAATATCCCCTTCATGGCCATCGCCCAGAAGCGCAACCAATTCAAGCTCGCTGAAATCGGCTGGTGGAAGATCATCGCGGCTTTCCTACTCTATGCTGCCGTGATGCATTTTCACCGCGCCTGGTTCGGCGTTTCGCCGCTGTTTTAGCGATGCGGGATTCACTTCATCGGGCAAGCACATCGATGGGCGCAATTTTTTTGTTTCTCGGCGCGCTTAGCGCCTGCATCGCCGTAGCCATGGGCGCTTTTGGCGCGCATGGACTGGGCAAGTTGCTCGACGATCGGATGCGGGCAGTTTACCAGACCGCCGTGCAGTACCATCTGTGGCATTCTCTCGGGCTCATGCTCCTCGCCAATCTCGCCAGGCAGCATCCGAACGCTCGCTTATTGCACTGGGCCGGCTGGCTAATGCTCGCGGGAATGCTTCTTTTTTCGGGCAGTCTATATGTCCTTAGCGTGAGCGGCAGCCGCTGGCTGGGCGCCGTCACGCCGTTCGGCGGAACGCTGTTTTTGGCCGCCTGGATACTAGTCGCCCTATTTGCCGTTAAATATTACTGAGAAAGATCAAGCCATGCGTGAATACACTCCCAGAACCGTCTATCTGAAAGACTATCGGCCGCCTGAATACCTGATCGACAGCATCGAGCTCGTGTTCGAGCTCGATGAAGAAAACACCCGTGTCGTCTCCAAACTGGCGGTCCGCACCAATCCGGCTGCCGAGGCGCCGAAAGGTGAACTCGAATTGAACGGCGAACAATTGGTGCTCGACTCGATCAAGCTCGACGGATGCGATCTCAACAGCACCGAGTATCGCCTCAGCGAGGAGTCGCTGACGCTGCTGCACGCGCCGCCGGCGTTCACCCTGGAGATCGCAACGCGCATCAATCCCAAAGCCAACACCGCCCTGGAGGGGCTCTATCTGTCCAACGGCATGTTGTGCACCCAGTGCGAGGCGCAAGGGTTTCGCAAGATCACCTATTTCATCGACCGGCCCGACGTCATGGCGCGTTTTACCACGACCCTGGTGGCCGATCAGTCGCGCTACCCGGTGCTGCTGTCCAACGGCAACCGGGTGGCCACCGGTGTGCTGGAGAACGGCCGTCACTGGGTGAGGTGGCAAGACCCGTTCAAGAAACCGTGTTATCTATTCGCCTTGGTGGCGGGCCGCCTCGAGTGCCTGGAAGACACCTACGTTACGTCTTCCGGCCGCACGGTCGCGCTGCAGCTTTTCGTCGAAAAGCACGACATCGACAAGTGCGCGCACGCCATGCGTTCACTGAAAAACGCCATGCGCTGGGACGAGGACGTTTACGGACGCGAATACGATCTCGATCGCTACATGATCGTGGCGGTCGGCCATTTCAACATGGGCGCGATGGAGAACAAAGGGCTCAATATCTTCAATACCAAGTACGTGCTCGCCCGGCCTGATACCGCCACGGACGCCGACTACGAACATATCGAGGGCGTTATCGGTCACGAGTATTTTCACAACTGGACCGGCAACCGCATTACCTGCCGCGACTGGTTCCAGCTGAGCCTGAAAGAGGGCTTGACGGTATTCCGTGATCAGGAGTTCACCGCCGACCGCACTTCCCGCGCGGTCAAGCGCATCAATGATGTGAATGCGCTGCGCACCAAGCAGTTCGCCGAGGATGCGGGCCCGCTGGCTCATCCAGTACGTCCCGACTCCTATATCGAGATCAACAACTTTTATACTCTGACGGTCTACGAGAAAGGCGCCGAGGTCGTGCGCATGCTGCGCACTCTGCTGGGAGCGGAGGGTTTTCGCAAGGGTACGGACCTGTACTTCGCCCGCCACGACGGCCAGGCGGTGACTTGCGATGATTTCGTCCAGGCGATGGAAGACGCCAACGGCGTCGAATTGAAGCAATTCCGCCGCTGGTATAGTCAGGCCGGCACGCCCGAGCTGTACGTCGCCACCGACTATGACCCCGGCAGCCGCAGTCTGACGCTCGAGCTCCGGCAAAGCTGTCCGTCAACCCCCGGACAGCCGCTCAAAGAACCTTTTCATATTCCGTTCGCCTTCGGACTGCTCGGCGCCGACGGATCCGAGCTGCCTATCCACTTTGCCGACGAGGCCGAACCGCGGCCCAGGAAAACCGAGCTCCTCCACGTCATCGAGCCCAGACAAACGTTCCGCCTGATCGGCCTGGCGGAAAAGCCTGTGCTCTCCCCTTTGCGTGATTTTTCGGCGCCGCTCAGACTACACCTGCCCCGGAGCTTCGACGAGCTTGCTTTCCTGCTCAGCCATGATACCGACCCCTTCAATCGCTGGGACGCCGGTCAACGGCTCGCCACCGAAATCATCCTTAATCTGGCCAAACGAATCGCCGCAGGCGAGCAACCCGGCGAGGTGGATGCCCATCTTCTGGATGCCTTTCAGGCGCTGCTTTGCAAGCCTTGGGATGATTTATCGTACCTCGCTTTGCTATTGAGCCTGCCAAGCGAAGATTACGTCAGCGGCCTGCTCAGCGTGATCGACGTCGACGCCGTGCACGCGGCGCGGCAGCGGGTCAAGCGGGAGATCGCCCGCACGCTGCACGATAGGCTGCTGGCTCTGTACCGCGAGCATCACCGCGACGAATCCAGTCGTGGCGATGCCACGGCGGTTGGCAGAAGGAGTTTGAAAAACGTTTGCCTGGATTATCTGGGCGAACTGGATGATGCAGAGGCCCATCGGCTGGTCGTCAGCCAATTTGCCGGAACACTTAACATGACCGACCAGATCGCCGCACTGCGGGCGATCGTCAACAGCCACAATCCCCGCCGCGGCGACTGTCTGGAGCGCTTTTACCAGCGATGGCAAGGCGAGGCGCTGGTGATCGACAAGTGGTTCACCCTCCAGGCCGCCTGTCACCTGCCGGGCGCATTACAGGCAGTCAGGCAACTGCTGCACCATCCGGCGTTCGACCTGAAAAACCCCAACCGCGTACGCGCGCTGATCGGTGCGTTCTCACAGGCCAATCCCGTCCATTTTCACGCCGCAGACGGAAGCGGCTACGCCTTCCTGGGCGATCACATCATCGCCTTGAACGCGCTCAATCCGCAGGTGGCCGCGCGCATGCTGGGCCCGCTGACGCAGTGGCGGCGTTATGATAACGGACGGCAAACGCTGATGCGTCGCCAGCTCCAGCGCATCGCCGGGACGGAAGGCATTTCAAGAGACGTCTACGAGGTGGCGACCAAAAGCCTCGCCTGATGAGTCTGCGGACGATTCTCTGGAATACCCGCCTGCTGTCAGATGAGCAACGGCTGCAGTGGTTTCCGCCTTTCTGGCTGATGCGCCTCAAAGTGCTCGAAATAGCGGATGACTGGCGCACGGTGCGCATTCGGCTGCCGCTTACCTGGATTTCCAGAAACATGGGCGGCGGCCTGTTCGGCGGCTTCCAGGCCTCCCTCGCCGACATCGTTCCCGCCATGGCCTGCGTGCACGCCTTTCCCGAGTATTCGGTGTGGACGCGGAGCCTCAAGCTTGATTTTCAGCACGAGGGTTCGACGAATCTGGAGCTGCGCTTTCGCTTTCCGCCCGAACTGGAGCAGAAGATCCGCGCAGAACTCGACGGCAAACGGCGCAGTACGCCGACTTTCGTTTATGGTTACTACCTGGCCAGCGGCATGCTGTGTACCGAAGTGACGGCGACCGTGGCGATTCGCCCCAAAGGCTATAAAAAGCCCGTAACAGGCGATCCGGCGTGAGCCGACGCGGGTGTCCAAAGCGCCCGTCCCTCTGTCATTTGCGCTCAACGCGTTCGAGCAGCGCGGTTGCTACCCGACAGTCGCCCAATTCAGGATGATCGATCAGATCCTGCCGGTAATCCCGGTAAGCCGGGTGCTGGAAGGCCAGACGGGTGATCTTCCCGCCGTCGAATTCGAATTCCAGCGCACCGCCTCTGGCCAATGGACTGTCGGCTTGAGTGGCCAGCAAGAGAATGGCCACGTTCCTGATCGGCTTGCCCTGCTCGAACGCCGGACGGGCGCAGCTCAGTTCATCGATTTTCAGATTGGCGAAAACCGAGGCCAGTTGCGCCGCCGTGATGACCGCGCCACCGCCCGGCAGACTCGGCGTATTCAGCCATTGCTCAAGCCCGAAACTGCTCAGATGATTTTGCAGCAGGACGGTGCCCTCCCCGCCAGATCGGGTCGTAATGAGGGGAAAGAGTTGCCGCTCGGCTTCGGTGATGTTGAGGTTTTTGGCGACCGCCACGAGCTGACGCTCGATGGATCGTATGGCGGCAAAATAAGCCTCTTTTTCGTGAATGCCCTGGACGATGCCTTCCCAGTCGTGCTCGGAATTTACCTCCAGACCCATGAGTTTCATCGCCTCGAAATCGTCCTGGCTCATGCACCCGGCAAAACTTTTTGCGCGATATTGCTGCAACAGGCTTGATTTCGGCTCTTGCGCCAAGACCATTTTGGCCGTGGTATTGTAGTTTCGCCAGTCCGGGCTGCTGCCGAGAAAATAAAAAAGCACGGCGTTACGGTCGAACTTGTTGAAGCCTAGGTCCTTCATGACCACCTTGAGCTTGCGACAATTGCTTTCGACATCCTTGTAGCTGATCCAATCGGGCTCTAGGTTTGGCTTCTGGGGATGATCCGCCTCGGCGATGTAGTTGCGCAAGTCGACCTGGCTGTCTTCTTTTGCCTGAATCTTGGCTCGCCACAGCTCCTCCGGAGATAGATCGCGCGCATCGGGCAAGCCGTTGTCGCCGATCTTCAACAGCAGGGAAGGTCGGCTATCGACGCGAATTTTCAATTCGCCGAAAAGATCCGGCTTGGCCTGCAGCGGATTCATACCGTTGCTGGCCATTTGGTAAATCGGAAACCTGACTTCGTTCAGCGCGACGCTGCCATCGGCTACCGTGACGATCGGCGGCAGGGTGTGGCTTTCGCGGCTGCCCAGATCGGCAGGACGGGCCGGTGCTTGGGCGGGCGCTGCGGCGGGCAGAGGCGTCTTCATCTCCTGACTCCTTAGAACCCAGCCGGAGGCCAGCTTTCCCATTACGGCGACGCCCGTGCCTAATCCGGTAAACATCAGGACGTTACTCGCCGTGTTGACATCCCCGGCGATTTTGCTGAAGTCGAGATCGTTCTTACGGCTCTTGATGAAGCTGTAATCGATCTGGGTGGCTTTGGCCGTATCGAGGCGCATCCACGGCGTCAGATAGATTTTCTTGGCGTCGAAGCTGAAGTTGCACTTTCCGGTGGTCGCCTGGTAGATGAAGCCCGGCACTTCGGCGTGCAGCTTGACGGACTCGTTCTTGATGCGAAACATCAGCGCGGCCGCCGTCAGGCTGTTCGAGTAATTCCTGCTGACCTCCTGGCATCCCTGCTTCAACGCGTCGTCGTTTTTGGCGTCGAACTGCGAAACCAGCTGGACATAGAAATCGTCTCCATCGATGCTCTTGAATCCGGGAAGTCGCTCCAGGACGACCGGCTTGGCGGAAGGATAATCGATCCCGATTTCGCGCGTGCTCGCGCAACCCGTAAGAATTGCCGTCAAGCTGAGGAAAATACCGATGATTGCAGATCTAAATGACATCGACACGCGTCTGCCAACCCCTTGCCGTTGTTTTCGAATAAAGTGAGACGTTTTAAGAATAACGCTTGCGCGGGCATTTTGCCACGGCGACAGGGCACCGGCGTGCGGCTTGCCGCGGTGACGATGCAGGATGCTGGGCTGATGCGGAGGTGAAGAAGCAAGGAGCCGGTCGGAGACGTTTACTCGGGCGCCCGGCCACCTCAGGCCGTCCGCCGCGGCGGACGGCCTGAGGGCGAGAGCTTTCGCCTTTGACGTGCAGGACAAGGTACCAAGCCGAACTTGCACTCGTCGTCCCGTTCACGGTTTGCGGAATACCCTTGGCTTTTCGCTGGTCCTGGCGATCGGACGACTGCGGCGCCAGCTCCAGCGTCTGGATCGCCGTTGCGCCCATTTCGATCACTGCGTGTAAGCGCCGGGCATCGGGAAGGTACGATCTTCTGTCTTGTTCGTGGCTGCTTGTCGGCTCAGCCAAAGCGTCCGGTAATGTAGTCTTCGGTCAGTTGATGCATCGGGTTGGTGAAGAGCTGCGCCGTTTCACCCACCTCGACGAGCTTTCCCAAATGGAAATAGGCGGTGCGCTGCGAGACGCGCGCGGCCTGCTGCATCGAGTGGGTGACGATGACGATGGTGAACTGTTCACGTAGCTCATCGATCAATTGCTCTATCCGCGCCGTCGCGATGGGATCGAGCGCCGAGCAAGGTTCGTCCATCAGAATGACCTCTGGCCCTACCGCAATCGTACGGGCGATGCAGAGGCGCTGTTGCTGTCCCCCGGACAATCCCGTTCCCGGATGCGCCAGATTGTCTTTCACCTCGTCCCAGAGGCCGGCTTTGCGCAGCGAGGTCTCGACGATCTCGTCGAGCTCGAGTTTGTTGGCGGCGAGGCCATGGATGCGCGGACCGTAAGCGATATTGTCATAGATGCTCTTCGGGAACGGGTTGGGCTTCTGGAACACCATGCCGACCTGGGCACGCAGCAGCACGACGTCCATCTGCGGATCGTAGATGTTCTGCTCGTCGATGCCGATTCTCCCGCTGACGCGGCAGCCGATCACGGTGTCGTTCATCCGGTTCAGGCATCGAATGAAAGTCGATTTGCCACAGCCCGAAGGTCCGATCAAGGCAATCACTGCATTGCGACCGATGTCCAGGCTGACGTCGTCGATCGCCTGCTTGGTGCCGTAATAAACGTTCACGTTGCGACAGGTGATGCGGGGCGAATCCACCGTGATGGCACCGACCGTCTTGATGTGCTCGCGAGCGAACGGGGTGGCTGGGCGGTCGGTCTCCAGGTAGCGCATTTTGGGCCGTTCTTTTTTTATTTCATTTTGGGGTTCAGCGATGATGTTCATGATGACGGGTTCCTGACTTAAGGCTGCTGCGCATGCAGTTACCAGCGCCGCTCGAAACGGCTGCGCAGATAAACGGCCAAAGCATTCATGGTGATCAAAAAAGCCAGCAGGACGATGATAGCGGCGGAGGTGCGCTCAACGAATCCCCGCTCAGGGCTGTCTGCCCATAAATAGACCTGTACCGGCAGCACGGTCGCAGGGTCCATGACGCTGTGCGGAATATCGACGATAAAAGCGACCATGCCGATCATCAGCAGGGGCGCGCTCTCGCCCAGCGCTCTCGCCATGCCGATGATGGCGCCGGTCAGCATACCCGGCATCGCCAGCGGAAGGACGTGGTGAAACACCGTCTGCATGGACGAGGCGCCAATGCCGAGCGCGGCCTCGCGAATGGACGGCGGTACTGATTTGATCGCCGCCCTGGCGGCGATGATGATGGTCGGCAAGGTCATAAAGGTGAGAACCAGACCGCCTACCAGCGGGGACGATCGCGGCAGATCAAAAAAATTGATGAATACCGCAAGGCCCAACAGGCCGAAGACGATGGATGGAACGGCGGCCAGATTATTGATGTTGACCTCGATCAAATCGGTCCACCGGTTCTTGGGGGCGAATTCCTCGAGATAAATGGCCGCCGCGATGCCGATGGGAAAAGACAGCGCCAGAGTGACGACCAGCGTGAAGAAGGAGCCTGCCGCCGCGCCCCAGATGCCGGCTTGTTCCGGTTCACGGGAATCGCCCGCGGTGAAGAACGTCTTGTTGAACCGCTGCTCGATATTGCCCTGCTCGATCAGCTCATCGATCCAGGCGAGCTGGCGATCATTTAGTCTGCGCGCGCTCTCGCCGGCGCCGCGCCGGATATGCCCCTTGACGTACATGTCGACGTCGTCATCCGCAGGCAACCAGACCTTTACGGTTTTGCCGATGAGGCTAGGCTCGCGCACCGCCCGCCTTTGCAGCTCGATTGCCGCTGCGGTACTGACCAGGCTGTACAGCGCGCGCTTTTCGGAGCGACTGGAAACCGCCGGGAACACCTTGCTCAAAGCCCGCTTGACCAAACCGCCGTAATCGCCAGTGGCCAGCGACTCTGGGCTGCGATTTCCCTGGGGGTCGATCAACTCCGCGTCGAAATAGATATCCAGCCCGACAAACGTCTGGCGGAACGCAGTATAACCGTTACTGACGATGCTGGCGAACAGCAAGGCCAGAGACGTAAGGCCCAGCAGGATGGCGCTCAGGCCATAGCAACGAAATCTTCTTTCCGCAGCGCGGCGCTTGGCAAGGCCTCGGCGCACCGTCTCATAACTCTTCCGGGACATTTCCGGAGCGCCACCGATCGGGGGCGGGTCATTCATATTGCTCCCGATATCGCCTGACGATGTAGAGGGCGATGACGTTCAAAATCAGCGTCGCCACGAATAGCACCAGGCCCAGCGCGAAAGCCGCAAGCGTCTTGGGACTGTCGAATTCCTGGTCGCCCACCAGCAGGGTAACGATTTGTACGGTCACCGTGGTCACCGCTTCCAGCGGATTGGCGGTCAGATTGGCGGACAGACCGGCCGCCATGACGACGATCATGGTTTCACCGATGGCTCGCGATGCGGCCAGAAGAATGGCGCCGACGATACCGGGCAGCGCGGCGGGAATAATGACGTGGCGCACGGCCTCCGATTGCGTTGCCCCCAGCGCGTAGGCTCCGTCCCGTAGAGCCTGCGGAACGGCATTGATGACATCATCCGACAATGATGATACGAACGGAATGATCATGATGCCCATGACCAGTCCAGCGGCCAGCGCGCTCTCTGAAGAGACGCTTAAGCCGACCTGCATGCCCAGGTCGCGAATGAAGGGAGCCACCACCAGAGCTGCGAAGAAGCCGTAAACCACGGTCGGTATGCCCGCTAGAATCTCCAGCGCCGGCTTGGCCGTGGCACGGAATTTGGGTGCGGCATATTCGGATAAATAAATCGCCGCCATCAGTCCTATGGGGACGGCTACCAGCATCGCGATCGCTGAAATCAGCAAGGTGCCGGTAAACAAAGGCACGGCGCCGAATGCGCCCGACGAGCCGACCTGGTCGGCGCGTATTGCCATCTGCGGACTCCAGTGCAGACCAAACAAAAAATCGGTCACTGGCACGCGCTCGAAAAACTGTATCGATTCGAACAGCACCGAGAGTACGATGCCGATCGTGGTAAAGATGGCGATGGTGGAGCAAACGATCAGGAAAACGACCGTCGCGCTCTCAACCATGTTGCGCGCTCGCTGTTCCTTGCGGATTCGCTGTCTGGCGAAAGTGGCACCGGCAATCGCAACCGCCAGCACCACGACCGTCAAGGCCTTGGCGCTGATATCCTTAAGCCGCTGGTAACGCGCTGCGGCGGCCTGGATGAGCGGGTCGGACTCGCCCGCAAACGCGCTACCGCCTACTTGATTCCTGATGTCGTTGACGATTAGATTGATTCGCTCGTCCGGGAGGCTCTGCATTGCCGGCGGCAACTCGGCGATCACCAGATGAGTGATGATGGAAGTTTCGAAGGCAAGCCACAACCCCATGATGAGGAGCGCCGGCAATCCACACCACAGGGCGGTGAAATAACCGTAATAGCTCGGCAATGAGTGCAGCTCTCGGGTATGGCCTCTGACGATATCCAGCGATCGTCTGCTGCCCGCATAGAAAGCGGCGGCCGCCATCAAGAAAAGCGTCAGTAAGAGAGTCGTTCTCTGCATCAAGCGATCATTCGGGGAATCCGGGCGGCCAGGGAAAATCGCCCGCCTCTGGAATCACATGGATAAGGGTTTAAGCCGTTTGGCATCCGCCGCATATTGTTTACGCTCTGGCGCCGGCATCGGGATCAAACCCTTATCCACCAGGTAACCGTCCTCTCCCCAAGCTCTTTCGCTGGTAAACTCGGCGATATAATTCTCGATGCCCGGAATCGTGCCGACATGGGCTTTTTTGACATAGAAAAATAAAGGCCGTGACACCGTATATTGGCCGGAAGAAATGCTGTCGTAATCCGGCCTGACACCATCGACCGATGCGCCAGATACCTTGTCGGCATTCTGTTCGAGGAAACTGTAGCCGAAGATGCCAACGGCGTTCGGGTTGCTCTCCAGCTTCTGGACGATCAGGTTATCGTTCTCGCCGGATTCGATATAGCGTCCATCCTCGCGAACGGCCTGACAGATGCTTTTAAATTCGTTTTCATCCTTTTCCTTCCATGCTTTGATCCAGCCGAAGCTTTGGCAGCCGCCTTCCAGGGCCAGTTCGGCAAACGCGTCACGGGTGCCGGAGGTCGGCGGCGGCCCCAACACTTCGATTTTCGAATCGGGTAGCGACGGCTTGATCTGCTTCCACGTCTGATAGGGATTATCAACCAGTTTGCCACAGTCCTGGCACTTGGGATCCGGTACCCGCTTGGCAAGCGCTAGATAAATCTCTCGGCGGGTCAGATCCAACGGCGCTGCGCTCTTCGACTGTGCGACCACGATGCCGTCGTAGCCGATTTTCACCTCGACGATCTCCTTGACACCGGCTCTCTGGCAGTTCTGGAACTCGGTCTTTTTGATGGCCCGGGACGCGTTGGCGATATCCGGGTAGTTGACGCCGACACCGCCGCAGAACAGCTTGAAGCCGCCACCTGTTCCGGTCGATTCAACCTTCGGGGTTTTGAGTTTTCCGGCCTTGCCCAGCTGCTCGGCCACGACGGTTGAGAAAGGATAAACGGTCGATGAACCGGCTATGCTGATATAGTCCCGGGCCTGCGCATGGCCCTGCCAAGCAGCGATCGCCACGCCTAGAGCCGCGAGCAGTAGTCTGTTATTCACTTTGACCCCCCAAAACAATCGATAAGCCTGCGCGATCCCGCGAGTCGGGTGCCCGATGAGCCGCCCGCATTAAAGCGCGAAGAAACGTTCGTATACCCGCGCGGAAGCGCTCGCGGCCGGGACCCGCTGCGGGCCATGACCGATCCTCCGGGGCATCCACATTCAGCCTACCGAGCCGGCTGGGGAAGCTGGCAGGCACTCTATCAGCGAGCCGCCTTATAACGCCGTTAATTCAGTCTTGTCAACTCAGTCGGGCGATCGTCTTGGCGATGCGTACTCGCTCGGCCGCATCTGCCGGAATGACCTTCATCTGCTGGATTCGTTCAAGGCGGGGCAGCAATCCGGTTTTGTTCGCCAACTGAATGCTCAAGCCCGGGCGCGCATTGATTTCCAGTACCAAAGGTCCTAAAGCGCGATCCAGCACGATGTCGACGCCGATGTAGCCGAGGCCGGCCAATTCCTGACATCGCGCCGTCAACCTCAGTATTTCATCCCAGTGCGGTATTTGCAGGCCAGCGATCAGGCCGCCGGTATCCGGGTGTCGGTCGATCAAGTCATCGCGCCATACCCCTGAAAAGCTGCGTCCGCTGATCAGGTCAATACCGACGCCAATGGCACCCTGATGCAGATTGGCCTTGCCGTCCGACAT
>CADDZF010000027.1 GCA_902812445.1 Methylococcaceae bacterium
CCGGCGTCGGGGTCAAACCACCAACCGTACAACTTGCCCGTGGTCTCCCACCCCCCAAGGATGGCAGAATAACTCCAGGCTTTCCTGCTCGGGGGCGAGCGGGAAGCCGAGCATGACTGGGTTAGGCGAGTTGGAGCCGCACATGACCATAAAATACGTGTACTCGTTCGCTGAAGGCGACGGAAAGAACAAGCAGCTGCTGGGTGGAAAGGGAGCCAATCTGTGTGATATGACGCAGTTTGGCCTGAACGTTCCGCCCGGATTCGTGATTACCACCGAGGCCTGTCTCGCCTATCTTGAGAGCAAGACCGTGCCGGCGGGTTTGATGGATGAGGTCCGGGCCCATATCCAAAAGGTCGAAGGACAAACGGGCAAGCGCTTCGGCGGCTCGGATAACCCTCTATTGGTCTCTGTTCGCTCCGGCTCGGCCCTATCCATGCCCGGCATGATGGATACCATTCTGAACCTTGGCCTCAACCAGAACACCTTGCGGGGCTTGATCAGACAGAGCGGCAACGAGCGCTTCGGTTACGATGCCTACCGTCGCTTCATCCAGTTATTCGGCAAAGTCGCTCTGGGCGTACCGGATCGACACTTCGACGATGAATTCGAGGAAGTCAAGAGGCGAGCGGGCGTCAAAGCCGACATCGGTCTTGACGCGGCGCACCTCAAGGGTATCAGCGAGCGCTTCTTGAGTATTGTCCGCCACCATACGGGCAAGCCATTCCCCGAGGATGTATTTGAGCAGCTGGAAATCGCTGTTCAGGCGGTGTTCAATTCCTGGATGGGTAAGCGGGCCGTCGACTACCGCCGCGAATTCAACATCACGCCCGATCAGGCGAACGGCACGGCGGTCAGCATTGTCACCATGGTGTTCGGCAACCTGAGTGAGGACAGCGCCACCGGCGTCGGATTCACCCGCAATCCCGGCACCGGCGAGAATGAAATGTTCGGTGAATACCTGGTCAATGCTCAAGGGGAGGACGTGGTGGCCGGCATCCGCACGCCCAAGCCGGTGCAGGAAATGAAGCGTGAAATGCCAGCACTTTACGACCAGCTGCTGGACCTTCGCGGCAAGCTGGAAGCGCGCTATCGGGAGGTTCAGGATTTCGAATATACCATCGAGAGAGGCACGCTTTATTGCCTGCAAACCCGTAACGGCAAGCTGAATGCGCAGGCGTTTGTGCGCACATCAGTGGAAATGTTCCAGGAAGGACTGATCGATAGGCGGCGAGCTCTGCTGCGGATAAATCCCGCGCAGCTGGAACAGTTGCTGCATCCCCAGCTCAACCCGCAGGGTCGGCAAAGACCTTTGGCTCAGGGGCTGCCCGCATCCCCCGGCGCCGCCAGCGGCCGCTGCGTGTTCGACGCTGATCGCGCCGAATTGCTTGGCAAGGCGGGTGAAAAAATCATCCTGGTTCGGGAAGAGACCAAGCCGGAAGACATCCATGGTTTCTTCGCCGCACGAGGCATTTTGACCAGCCGCGGCGGCAGGACCTCGCACGCGGCGGTGGTCGCGCGCGGCATGGGCAAGGCTTGCGTCGCCGGTGCCGAGGGTATACGCGTGGATGTCTCGTCGCGTCAGGCGTTCATCGGCGATCTCGCCTTGCGCGAAGGTGATCTCATCACCATCGACGGCAGCACCGGCAACGTCTATCTTGGCGAGATACCGACCCTTCCGCCCAAGTTCTCGGAAGAACTCAAGACCTTGCTGAGCTGGGCCGACGAAGCCGCTCGGCTGAAAGTCATGGCCAATGTCGATACGGTGGAGGCGGCCAGGCTTGCGGTCGAATACGGCGCGATGGGCATCGGACTGTGCCGTACCGAGCGCATGTTCAACGCCGGTGACCGCTTGCCCGTGGTGATCGAAATGATTCTGGCCGGCGATGCCAATGCGCGACGAGCCGCTTTGAGCAAATTATTACCCATGCAGCGCAGCGATCTCAAACAGCTATTCGAGATTCTGTCGCCGCGCCCGGTGGTCGTCCGCCTGCTCGATCCACCTATGCATGAATTCCTGCCGAGCGAGGAACAACTGACCAGTGAAATCGAGGCGCTGGTGCAATACCGCTCGGTCGTCAAGGGACGGTATACCGCCGTCAGCACTTTGGGCATCGCGTCCTCGGTAAATGACTTGAGCGAAGACAGCGTCAACGCCGTCATCGCCAAAAAGCAGCAGATGTTGCGCAAGGTGCGCGAGCTCTATGAAGTCAATCCCATGCTAGGACATCGCGGCGTCCGGCTCGGAATTTCTTATCCGGAAATTTATGAGATGCAGGTCAGCGCCATCCTGGAGGCTGCCGCCGAGTGCCGGCAGGCTGGCGTCCAGGCCATGCCCGAGATTATGGTGCCGCAAGTCATTACTGCACAGGAATTAAGGCGCGTCAAAGCTTCGGTGGATAATATCCAGGCGCAAATTGAAAGTCGGCATGGGTGCAAGCTTTCCTTCAAGTTCGGCAGCATGGTCGAAACCGTGCGCGCCTGCACGCGGGCGGCAAGTGTGGCCGAAGTCGCCGAATTCTTCTCCTTCGGCACCAATGATCTGACACAGGCAACGTTCTCGTTTTCCCGCGAAGACGCCGAAAACAAGTTTCTGCCGCTCTACACCGAATCCGGCATACTGCTGAACAACCCATTCGAAGTGCTGGACGTTGAAGGCGTCGGCGTCCTGATGAAGATGGCCGTCGAGTATGGCCGGACCGTCCGGCCCGACCTTGAAGTGGGCATCTGCGGCGAGCACGGCGGTCATCCCGCATCGATCCGCTTCTGTCATCAGATCGGCCTGGATTACGTATCCTGCTCGGCGCCGCGGATACCCATCGCCCGATTGGCGGCGGCGCATGCACGGCTGCTGGAAGATGAGGGGGCAGCCGCCTGACCGTTCAATCCAAAAGGCGTTTACGGTTACTTTCAGATCCATCGGTTTAGCGCATAGGGCTAGGTGAGAACGTGACGGAGTATGGCAAGACGTGCTCACGGCGTGCCGGTCAGAAATCCGGCGAAACCTCATCCTTTCAACGCAGCTCCGGCTGATCTTTCAGCCGCGCGAGTCGATTCGCGCTTGATTTGGCAAGCGCGGAGCGCGGCAAAGGGGTCGGCGGGATTTGCTATTGATCGCCCAATTCCACGTCCACCGGCTGGCCCGGGCGCAACCGCGGCGCATCGATAGGCGAGGGCGTCGCCTCCACCAGATACACCAACTTCATACGGTTTTCCTTGCTGTAGATCACCGGCGGGGTGTATTCGACCTGCGAGGAGATATAGCTGACGGTCGCCCGGTAGCTTTGCGGACAGCCGTCACAGATGATCTTGATCGCCATACCCATGTGCAGACGGCCGAGGAGGGTTTCCGGTACGAAGAAACGGATTTTGACGTTTTCGGGGGGCAACAGCGACACCACTGGACTGCCCGACGGCACCCATTCGCCGACGCGGTAGAGCGTATCCTGCACAAAGCCGCCCACCGGCGCGCTCACTGACTTTTGGCGCAGCCGCCACCGCGCCTGTTCAAGCTCCGCCTGGCTGGCGGCGACTTCGGCCTGCGCGGCGGCGATCTCGTCCCGTCGCGCCGCCAGCTTGGCGGTTTTCAGCTGCGCCGAGAGCTCTTCGATACGCGCCCGGTTACGCTCACGCGCTGTGCGCGTCTGGTCCAAGCGATCGCGGCTGATGAAGTGTTTCTCGCTCAGCTTTCGCGCGCGCTCTAGCTCGATCTCGCTCAGTTTCAGTTGCGCCATTGCTTCGGCCAGCTGGGCTTCGATGATTTTCAGCTCTTCCGCGCGCCGGCCTTTCAGCAGATTGGCTTCTTCGGCACGGCTTTGCGCCAGCCGGGATTGCGCTTCCTCCGCTTGCGCCCGTTCCTTTTCCTGTTCCAGCGTGAACAAGGGCGCACCCGCTTCCACCTGACCGCCGCGCGCGATGCTCAATTTGATCAGCTGCCCGGCCAGGGGAGCGGCGACGTGGACATATTCGCCTTCGACATAGCCTTGATAGCGGTCCTCGGACGACGCCGAGCAGGCGGCCAGGATCAATGATCCGATCATGATGATCGCTAGGCGTGTTGGCATCCGATTCGAGTTGCGCGTCGTTGTTACTTTTGTTATAGCGCGCCTCTTGGCGTTCGATAAGCCGACCCGTGTGCCCTTGCAGGGGAAGGGCGGTCATCGTCCGCGCCGAAGACTCTGAAGTCGCCGATTGCGCTTGCGGCTGAATATCACCTTATGGCCTGTCCAGCCTTGTCCTTGGGCGGACGATCGACCAGTCGGCTGACGCTGCGGGCCGGATAGGTCAAGAGTTGGACGTCCGTCGCCAAGATGCTCTCGAACTGGAGGGGAGGCTGAGCGGTCCGCCCCGGTGACGGAAGCCGCGGAAGCCTATGCGTCCGGCGTTACTAATTTCGTCGACGCTCATTCGGGGATTCCTGACACTCTGGTTGGAGACACCGCACTATGCAGGGCGTTGTTCGGTCACTCGGTCTTCTCCGGCGGATAAGACGCCAGGGGCTTTCTCGTTCCAGCCGTCTCCTTGTTGATCGGCAGGATCTTCGCGCAGCCGCGGACCTCGACTTGATCGATGCGCACGATCTCGTGCATCGGGACAAACGATCGCTTGACGCCAGCAAATTCGAGCTTGAGCTTTTCTTCCGTCGGATCAACCACAATGGAAGAATTTTCGCCGAAGATGAAGTCCTCCAAAACGACAAATCCGTAGAGTTCGCCCTGAAAAACACGCTTGGCATACATTTCGTACACCTGGTTTTGATTGATGAATGTGATCCGGTAAATCTGCTTGTCTGCCATTTCTCAAGGCCGCGGCGCAATAAAACATTCCCATTTTGATTAAAGCCACTGCCCCAATAATCGAGCGATGGCCATGGGTCGGTCAAGCGCATATCGATGCGAAATCGATGTTTGAGTTGCGAGTAGTTCGTGACTCGCGAAGCACTCATCGTATAGTATGTAAACATAAGTCTTACAGGACCGGACAGAACTTTTTCGTTTTTTTACTACTCGATGAGGATCGCGCGATGTTTGTCAACAATTCTTCGACGACTCGAGGGGTGCTGTGGGGTCTTGTCGGCGTGATGGCGGCGACGCGGTTTCATCATGCCGACTCGACATTCGCCTTGCCCGATGCCTCCTGGGCGGTGTTTTTTCTCGCCGGGCTCTATTTGCATAATGCCCGGGCTTTTCTGCTGCTGCTGGCGGAGGCTTTTCTGATCGATTATCTGGCTATCCGGTATGGCGGCGTGAGCGGCTGGTGCGTGACGCCCGCCTATGGCTTTCTGATTCCGACCTATGCGGCGCTCTGGGGCGCGGGAAAGTGGTGTGCTCGCTTTAGGCCTTTCAGACTTTCGGCGATGGCGGGAATCACCGTGGCATTGATCGGCGCCACGACGCTGGCGTTCCTCATCTCGAACGCGAGCTTTTATCTTTTTTCAGGGCGTTTTGCGGAGCTCGATTGGCTGCGATACGGCTTGAACGTGGCTCACTATTATCCGGAATATCTCGGTTCGGCGCTCCTTTACACCGGCTTTGCGCTGGGCCTGCATGGCTTGCTTGCATTGAAGCCGCGATTGCGTTCGCGGCAAGCGTAGAGCGTCGCCGGACGGGCTCACTGCGGTCACTGCAAAGGCGCGTGACCCAGCAGGTCCTGCTAAGCTGGAGCAGCGGCAAGGACAGCGCCTGGACACTGCAGCAGCTGCTGCGGCGTACGGACCTCGAGGTGGCTGGCCTGTTCACGACAGTCAACGCAAGCTTCCAGCGGGTCGCCATGCATGCGGTTCGTCTGAAATTGCTGCAATGCCAAGCAGAGGCGATCGGTCTGCCGCTGTATACGCTGGATATTCCCCATCCCTGCAGCAACGCGCAATACGCATCGGTCATGGGCGCCTTTATCGAGGAATCGAGAAAGCAGGGGATCGCATACATGGCGTTTGGCGATCTCTTTCTGCGGGACATCCGCGACTATCGAGAGGCACAACTCAAGGATACCGGCATCACGCCGATTTTCCCGCTCTGGGACACGCCGACCGCGCCTCTGGCCAGGCAGATGCTGACCGAGGGGTTGCGCGCCGTCATCACGTGCGTCGATCCGCGGCGCTTGCCTGTAAGCTACGCGGGGCGCCGGTTTGACGAGAGCCTGCTCGATGAACTGCCCGAAACCGTCGACCCTTGCGGTGAAAACGGCGAGTTTCACACCTTCGTGACCGACGGGCCGATGTTCCAGCGGCCGGTCGATGTTCGCATCGGCGCCATCGTCGAGCGCGAAGGATTTGTTTTTGCCGACCTATTGCCGTGTGACCCACAACCTTGAGGCTTCCATCAGGCAGGTTCCCCGCACACGCTCTAATAATTCAGGCTGAACCCTGCGTAACCGGCCAGGCCGGAGGTGCCGTAGCCCAGAATCTCCTGATAATTTTTGTCCAGCAGGTTGTCGACGCGGGCGAACAGACGAAGGTGGCGGTTGATGTCGTAGCTCCCCGCCAGATTGACCAGCGCATAGCCGGAGAGGGCGACCCGCCGTTCCGGGAAAGTCGAAAAATCCTGAAAGTCGCGGCTTCCCACCAGGAGAATGTTCACATTGACGTCCGCTCCTTGGAGAAAACGATAGTGCGCATCGAAGCTGCCCTTGTGCGTGGGCCGGTTGAACAGCCGGGCGCGCGTGGAGGCATCGTGCGTGCGGGTATAGGTGTAGTTCCCGCGCAGGCTGAGCCCCTCCAGCGGCTTGATTTCGAAAAAACTCTCGATGCCTTCGGCAGTCGCGAGGTCGATATTCAGATAACCCTGTCCGAATCTGAAATCGATCAAGTTATTGAACACATTGTTGAAATAGCTGGCGCCGAACCCGGCTTTCTGCTTCCACAGCGATTGCTCGAAACCCGCATCCCAGCTTTGGCTGGTTTCCGGGCTTAAGTTCGGGTTGCCGACGGGGCCAAATCCCGCTGGGGGCGCGAACAACTGGTACAGGGAAGGCGCCTTGAAGCCGGTGCCATAGCTGCCTTTGAGCCGCGTGCCCGTCTCATCGAATGCGAACACTTGGGTGATGCGCCAGGTCACCTTGCCGCCCACGCGGTTGTGTTCGTCGAAGCGCACGCCCGCCGTGGTGAACCAGCGGTTCCACAAGCTGATCTGGTCCTGCAGGTAATAACCGGTGGTATTGGCGGATTTCACGCCGATGCGGTCGCTCGCGCTGACGATCCGGTCTGCTTCGTTCTCAACGCCCAGTATCGCGGTATTGGTTTCGTGAAGGTTGAAATTGCTCTGCCAGTTGACTTTAACCTTGTCGCCTTCAAACGCATTCCGGCTCGCTGCCCGATTGCCGAACGGACTGACGGTATCGGGCAAATCAACGGTGCGGCGGTCGGTCAGACTGTAGGCGATACCAAATGTCTGTTCCCAGAATCCATCAAACAGTTTGAGCCGGCCCTGCCCGCGGGTGAACAGCTGCTTGTTGACACTAAACGCGTTGGGATCATCGCAACGAGCGCCTCCGCAATCGTCAAATTGGGCTTTGCCTTCCTGGAAGCGGAGATTCCAGTCGAGGTCCAGATTTTCCCGCGGCTGCGCGCCGAGTCGCGACGTGACGGTGCTGTTTCTGTAGCCATCACGCTCGGTGTTTCCCAACCGTCTGTCTGCCGCCGAAAAGCCTTGAGTTTCCAGCCGGCTGGCGCTCAGGCCATAATTCAGTGCATCGCTGCCGCCGTCCACGCCGCCGCCCAGCTTGAAGCTGTCGTAACTGCCGCCTTGCCCTTCGGCGCGGAATTGCGGCTTGCCCTGGGTCCGTTTGGTGATAATGTTGATGACGCCCCCGATCGCGTCCGAGCCGTAGACCGAACTCTGCGCGCCGCGCAAAATTTCGATGCGCTCGATATTGTCGACCTGCAAATCGGAATAATTGAAAAAGGCGTTACTGGTTGATGAAGGATCGTTCATCTCGATGCCATCAATCAGTACCAGCGTATGACCGGAGTTGGCGCCGCGCAGGAAGACCGAAGTCGGCTGTCCGATGCCGCCGTTGCTCTGCACGTCCAGGCCAGGCACGCCGCGGAGGATTTCGGCGACGGTGTTGCTGCGGCGGTCGGCGATGTCCTTTGCCGTGATGACCGTGATGGCGCTGCCCACCTGCTTGATGGGCGTCTCGGTGCGGGTGGCGCTGACGACCATCGGCTCAAGCTGCTGCGCGGATGGGTCGGTATCGTCCGCTAGGACGGCCAGGGAACAGACCGCCAAGGCGGAATAGGAAAAGCCTGATGTGAGTGTTTTCATGCCTGCCTCTTAAAGCATCGCCATGCGCACCCGCACGGCGCCTAAAGACGCTGCCAGAGGAAGACCGCAGATAAATTGACCGCGCTGGCGACTGCCGCCAGATCGCATGCCGAGCATTCATCAAGCCGTTCGCCCTCCGCAACGGTTGGTTTAACTTTCAGGCCGGTCTCCGGGCTCATAAGCGGCTTTATGCCGGGCGAATCGCCTTCCCACGCCGTAGGCGCAGTGGCTGCTCTGATTCGCTTGATCTTAATCTACCGTTGCGGGGGCAGCGCCGGCTTTGGAAGGATCCGCACCGGCTTCCCGTTTGACTCTCCGGCCGTATGGCCGTCAAGCACCTGAAAAGTCACCGCCATTGTAGAGTGTCGTGCGGTTCGCGCGCAAATGGCTAGCAGCGCGGTCTTAGCTTGAAACGGCAGAGTCGGCGCGCTACGCGTCCAGCACCCTCACGCCAAGAGACGAGCGAAATGCATCAGCTCGTCCTACGCGGTCAGTGCATTTGGCGCCCGCACCCGGCTTGGCGGATGTTTCGTCGTTATTTCACCGCGTGGCGAGCGTTTCACCTGAGCGAAACATGAAACAGGCGCTCTCAAGGGACATTATTATTCCGGCCCGAAAATACCCTCCTGGTATTTCGGGCCATCGCCCAGGCCGCTACACGCCCGGCCTTGGCTCACGCGGCTTGGCGCCGCGCTTTCGGCTCCCTGCCCCTTTATTAACCCGGCCTGTTTAAGGGCCGGATTAATATGACGTGAGCTGGCGCGTTCGAATTTGCTGTGAGCCTACCCAAAATGGCCGTGGGCTTGGAGCGGCAGCGATCGCAGTTAGAGGACGCCCAGTGTGCGCGGGGAGCCGCTCTACACGTTGGCACGCTAGCTGAATGGCAGAAAAAGACGATAATCACGCTGTATACGGCACGCGGAGAGATTTGATGATTTTCAGGCAACTGTTCGAACCCGATACTTTCACCTACACCTATCTGCTCGGTTGCCCGCGTGGCGGCCGAGCTGTACTGATCGACCCGGTGGCATCCGAGGTCGGACTTTATACGAGTCTGCTCGAGCAGCTCGCTCTCAAGCTGATCTATACCTTGGAGACCCACGTTCATGCCGATCACATTACCGGCTCCGGCCTGCTGCGAGAAAAGCTCGGCAGCAAGAGCGTGGTGCACCGCGATGCCGGCGCCCCGTGCGCGGATCTGCTGATCACCGATGGCGTGTTGCTGCAGATCGGCGATCTCGACATCGAGGCGCGTTATACGCCCGGCCATACCAGCGGGTGCGTCAGTTATGTGATGAACGATCGGGTATTCACCGGCGATGCACTGTTCATCGGCGGCAGCGGGCGCACCGACTTTCAGCAAGGCGATGCCGGGCAGCTCTACGACAGCGTGCAGGAAAAGCTGTTCTCCTTGCCGCCTGATACGCTGGTGTATCCCGGCCATGACTATAACGGCAATACCGTATCCACCATCAAACAGGAAATGGCGAAAAACCCGCGACTCGGCAACGGCATAACCCGCGAGGCGTTCATCGAGATCATGCGCGAACTCAAACTCGATTATCCCAAATACATCGATCAGGCATTGCCAGCCAATCAGTCTTGCGGACATACGGAGAGCGTGCGGCAAGGCTAAGGTTTCGGCCGCAAACACGCACTCCAGGCTGGGCGAACCGAGCCCGGGCTCGAGACGGTAATTCGATGGCTCTCCTCCTCACCTTGACTTTCCTGATCGGTCTCCTGCTGGGACTGCTGGGCGGGGGCGGATCGGTGCTCGCCGTACCGGTCCTGGTTTATCTCCAGCACATGGAGGCCAAGATCGCCATTGCCACGGCGCTGGTCATGGTGGGGGCCACCAGCCTGACCGCGATGGTGGGTCATGCTCGATCCGGCAAGGTATGCTGGAAGACGGGGCTGGTTTTCGCCGCGGCCGGCATGCTGGGCGCCTATGGCGGAGGGCGGTTGGCGGGTTATGTGCCGGGTAATGTGCTGCTGCTGCTGTTCGCCGCGGTCATGCTCGCCACCGCCGGCGCGATGCTGGGAGGTGGCAAGGCCCAAGGCCGCCGCCGCGCCGACGGCATATGCCCGGCCCGGATACCGGTTCCGGCCATCGTGCTTGACGGCCTTCTGGTTGGCAGCATTACCGGACTAGTCGGCGCCGGCGGCGGATTCCTCATCGTGCCGGCGCTCAATCTGTTCGCCGGCCTGCCCATGCACATGGCGGTCGGGACCTCTCTCTTCGTGTTGACACTGAACTCGGCGGCTGCCTTCTCCGGCTATATGAATCACGTGACCATTGACTGGCTTACAACCGGAGCCATCACCGCCTCGGCTGCTGTGGGAAGCCTCCTGGGCGGGTTGCTTTCCCGGCGCCTCAGCGGCCGTGGTCTCAAGCGGATATTCGGTGTCTTCGTCCTCCTGGTTGCGCTGTATATACTGCATCGCGAATTGACGGCGGAACTCGTCACCGAGATCGATACGCTGGCTCGCGCGCATCTCGATTTTCTATCGGGAGCGGCCGCCGCCATCGCCGTGGCGCTCGCTTACCGGCTGTTCGCCTGGGCTCACGCCCGGGCATCCAAGCACCTGTGATGACTGATGAGCCTTCATACGCTGAGGAGCGCAGGCAGCCGCCCCGGCCAGCAGACGATATCCCGGCTGGCGTTTCATTTCACGACGGGTGGTGGAAGCGGGTCATCCAGCGAGTTCGATCGGCGGCGGCTCATTTTGTTTTCGCTCGCAGTCAGTTGACTCAGCATCTCGTCCCACGATTTATACTGGCTGAACTCCGGATCTCCGGCCGCAATTTTTGCGTTGACCTCCCGCTGCGCGAGGTCCACGACTTCTTCTGGCGTGAGGCCATCGACCGCATCGGCAAAGGCGTTGGGGCCGTGTTCGGATTCGATCTTGTCCAGGATGCCAAAAGCCGTGTCGAATCGGACTCTTTCATCGGTGGGCATGTAGCGTTTGACTTTCACGGCCGACTGATAGGCGGCCTTGCGCGAGGCGCCATTGATTTCGTGGGTGTTCGAACAGGCGGCGGGAAGCACATAGAGCACTGCAAGAGATGCCATGACGGCGATCAGGATCTTCATGTGGGATTCTTTCATGGGGCCTCCAGGGCTGTTGAAGCCATCGTTATAATTAGGGATAAGTTCATGCAGCAGCCACAGCAGGCTAGATCATGCCGACGCTTCGATACAAGCGGTATTTCACCGGACAATAAAATGAAACGAACAGGATCGATCGCCTGCTGCCTCCTGCTGCTCGGCTGCAGCGGAAATCAGAAACTCGCAAAGCTCGATGAAGCGCTGAACGATTACGCCAAAGCGATACGCTGGAGCATGTATCTAAACGCCGCGGATTTTCAGCATAAGCCTTCCCCGCCCCGTTCGCATTACCGGAAAGATATCCGGGTCACGGCCTATGAGCCCGTGCGGAAGGAGCAGCTGGAGGACGGCAATGTGGTCCTGCAGAGCGTGGAAATTCGCTATTACGACCAGCGGGTGGGTAAGGAAATTAGCTTGCTCGACGCGCAAAAATGGCGATACGACGAGCGACAGCGACGCTGGTTTCTAGCAACCGAGCTGCCTGCGTTCAAGTGAGCATCTGGCGTAGGCGGGCTGGTTGACCCGTGCTGCAATGTGTATACTGATCACGGAGTTGGCCAGACAGTCGCCTTCCAACGCTTTGGAAGGAGGAAAGTCCGGGCTCCATAGGGCAGGGCGCCAGGTAACGCCTGGGAGGCGCAAGCCTACGGAAAGTGCCACAGAAAACATACCGCCCGATCTGCCGTATGCACATACGAGGTGGGGTAAGGGTGAAAAGGTGCGGTAAGAGCGCACCGCGCCGGTGGTAACAGCGGCGGCAGGGTAAACCCCGCCCGGAGCAAGACCGAATAGGGGAGTGTTGGGATTGTCCCATGCGTGCGGCCCGCACGGCTCCCGGGTAGGTCGCTCGAGGCGCGCGGCGACGCGCGTCCCAGATGAATGGCTGTCCACGACAGAACCCGGCTTACCGGCCGACTCCACCATTTTCAATGACAGCCCGATCCCTGCCGGGATCGCCAGCTTTGAGCACGCAGCGAGCGGTCCGGCGGCGCATTGCCGCTGAGGTTGGCATACGTACGCTGGCTTATCCTATCGCGCATCAGCGGCTGTTCGCGGGCGAGTCCGGAGATCACTGGCTTTCTGCTCATACGCTACTTCGCCCCATCCACTATCCCGAGTTCGCTGCAGCCGGCATGAACGGTTCCTCCTTATTGAAAAAGTTGGCGTGGTCAATCACTTTGCTGATTGCGCTGGGCCACGTACAGGGCGCACAGCGCGCTGTCGAGCCTAAAGCGGCCAAGCTGGTGGTCGATTACCTGACCCAGGAAAAGGAAGTCCGGCCGAATCTGCCAAACTTCGATCTCGTCGTCACCGATGACGGCATACAAGGGGCTCGTCTGGCGATTCAGGATAACAATACGACCGGCCGATTCACCCATCAAACGTATGTTTTGCACGAGACGGTCGTTCCCTTGAACGGCGACGTGACCGCGGCCTTCAAGAAGCTGGCGGCCGCCGACCATCCCTCCATTCTCCTCGACCTGCCGGCCGACACGATCGCCGGATTGGCGGCGCTGCCCGAGGCTCGGGACAAGCTGCTTTATAATATCGCGGCGAGCGATGACAGCCTGCGCGCCGATCGGTGCAGCGCCAACGTGCTGCACCTGATTCCGAGCCGCGCCATGCGCGCGGATGCGCTCGCCCAGTATCTTCTGAAAAAGCGCTGGACCAAGTGGTTGCTGGTGACCGGTCCGGCCGCTGAAGACAGATTGTACGCAGATGTGCTGAAAC
This sequence comes from Methylococcaceae bacterium, assembly GCA_902812445.1. Taxonomy (GTDB): domain Bacteria; phylum Pseudomonadota; class Gammaproteobacteria; order Methylococcales; family Methylococcaceae; genus CADDZF01. Next base: position 13,106 of record CADDZF010000027.1, read on the forward strand.
GATCAGCCAAGCGTTTCGGCATCAAACTGGTCGAGGAGAGGAGCTGGACGCATCGCTACGATGCGCGCCGCACCGCACAGTCCGAAGTCGCCGTCTTCACTCAGGGTGTCGATTACGACGTCCTGGCGGTCGCCGATGAGGCGGGTGCGTTTGGCGATTATCTTTCCTACCGCACGTGGCTGCCGCGACCTGTGGCCGGCACCCAGGGTCTGGTGCCGACGGCCTGGCACCGCACTCACGAGCAGTGGGGCGCCGTGCAGCTGCAGAATCGCTTCCGCGAGCAGGCGCGGCGCTGGATGAGCGAGCGCGATTACGCCGCCTGGCTGGCCATCCGCGCCATCGGCGAAGCGGCAACGAGGACACAATCGGTCGATTTCACTAAAATCCGCGCATACCTTTTGAGCGATGACTTCTCCCTAGCGGGATTCAAGGGCGTGCCGCTTTCGTTTCGCCGCTGGGACCACCAGTTGCGCCAGCCAATACTGCTGGCGGCCGATCGCTCGCTGGTCGCAGTCGCGCCGATCGAGGGTTTTTTGCATCCGACAAACGAATTGGACACGCTAGGCTATGATGAACCGGAGTCCAAATGCCGATTTGCAACAGGAACCAAGGACAATGAATAAGCCTTTGTCGCTCATCGGTTTGATCATCCTTGCGGTCGTCCATAACGGCCTGGCAGAAACCATTTTCGTCACGCTGGAAAAAGACAATGCGCTGGCGGTGGTCGATGGCGCCACGCAAACCCTGGTCAACAGCGTCCGGGTAGGCCAGCGCCCGCGCGGCATCGCGCTCGGCAAAAATCAACGGCAGCTTTATATCGCCGCCAGTGACGACGACACCATACAGATCGTCGATACGGAGACCTTGCAGGTTGTGGGCCGACTGCCCTCAGGCAAAGATCCGGAGACCTTCGCTGTAGACCCGCGTGGCGATTTTCTGTACGTTTCCAACGAAGATGACAACCTGGTCACGGTCATCGATATCGCCCAGCAAAAGGCCGTCAAGGAAATACCGGTGGGCGTGGAGCCCGAAGGCATAGTCGTAAGCCCGGACGGGCGCTGGGTGGTCAGCACCAGCGAAACCACCAACATGGCGCACTGGATCGATCGCAGGACTTTGGCGATCGTGGCAAATACCTTGGTCGATCCGCGCCCACGCGCGGCGGCGTTTACCTCCGACAGCAAGCAGTTGTGGGTCACCTCGGAAATCGCGGGAAGCCTCACGATCATCGATGTCGCGACGAAAAGAATCATCAAAACGCTCGGTTTTAAGATTCCCGGTGTCACGCAAGAGAAAATACAGCCGGTCGGTATCCGGATTGACGCCAAGCGGCGGTATGGCTATGTGGCGCTCGGCCCGGCCAACCGGGTGGCGGTGATCGACGCGGCGAAGCTGCAAGTGAAAGACTACCTGCTGGTCGGGCAAAGGGTGTGGAATCTCGAATTTTCGCCTGATCAGAAACGCCTGTACACGACCAACGGCGTCAGCAACGATATTTCGATCATCGATCTGGAGTGGCACAAGGTGCTGAAATCCGTCGCTGTCGGCAATTATCCCTGGGGAGTTGCTGTCAAGCCATGACCTTCGTTGATTCCACCGCGTTGGCGGTCAACGACGTTTCTTATGCCTATGGCAAGAAAACGGCGCTGGACAGGGTCAGTTTTGTCGTTCGCCGGGGTGACTGCACGATCCTCCTCGGCCCCAACGGCGCTGGCAAGAGTACCCTGTTTTCCCTCATCATCCGGCTTTACGACAGTCCTGCCGGCAGCATTCTCATCAATGGCAACGACGTCAGGAAAAAACCGAGCCGGGCCCTGGCTGAAATCGGCGTTGTGTTTCAGCAGTCCACCTTGGATCTTGACTTGACCGTGCTGCAGAATCTTCGCTATCACGCCTCCTTGCACGGCGTGGGAGGCCGGCTGGCGCGGGCGAGAATCCGCGAAGAGTTGCAACGACAAGGCATGTACGAACGGCGTCATGAAAGAGTGCGCCAGCTGAACGGCGGCCATCGCCGGCGGGTCGAGATCGCCCGGGCGCTACTGCACCAGCCTAGCGTGCTGCTGCTGGACGAGCCGACCGTCGGGCTGGATGTGCCAAGCCGCGGAGCCATCGTCGAGTATGTGCACGGGCTGTGCATGTCCGAGAAGATCGCCGTATTGTGGGCGAGCCACCTGATCGATGAGATTTATCCTTCGGACCGCCTGATCATTTTGCACCAAGGTACGATTCGCGCTCAGGGCGGCGTGTCCGATGTATTGCAGGCGACCGGCGCGGCGGATATCGGCGATGCGTTCCACATTTTAACGCGAGAGGCGATGTGAGGCTGCTGCATTATCTTAGAGCGCTGCGCGGCATCATTGTTCGTGAACTTTACCGCTTCGTCCACCAAGGCGGGCGCTTCGGTGCCGCGCTGGTGCGTCCTTTGGTCTGGCTGTTCATTTTCGCCGCGGGTTTCCGTTCCACCCTCGGGATCGCGATCATTCCTCCGTATGAGACTTATATTTTGTACGAGGTTTATATCACGCCGGGACTGATCGGCATGATTCAGCTTTTCAACGGCATGCAGAGCTCTCTCTCCATGGTGTACGATCGTGAGATGGGCAGCATGAAGACCTTGCTGATCACGCCCTTGCCGCGCTGGTATCTGCTGACCTCCAAGCTGGTGGCGGGCACACTGGTTTCCATTCTGCAAGTCTATACCTTCCTCGCGATCGCCTGGCTGTATCAGATTCAGCCGCCCCCCATCGGCTATCTGACCGTGCTACCGGCGCTCTTGTTGACGGGGCTCATGCTGGGCTCGCTCGGTTTGCTGCTATCGTCTTTTATTAAGCAGCTGGAGAACTTCGCCGGCGTCATGAACTTTGTGATTTTTCCGATGTTCTTCATGTCGACGGCTCTGTATCCGCTATGGAAGATCAAGGAATCGAACGAACTGCTTTATACGCTTGCCGAGTATAATCCGTTTTCGCAGGCCGTCGAGCTGATCCGCTTCGCGCTCTACGGTCAATTCAACCAGTATGCGTTTTGCTATACCTTGGCGGCCCTGTTCGGGTTTTTAGGCTTGGCGATCGTTGGCTACAATCCTTCAAAGGGCATGATGCAGCGCAAAGGGGGCGCGTGAGATTGAATAAAGAAAGAACTTTATTGGTCACGGGCGGCGCCGGGTTTATCGGCGCCAACTTCGTGCTCGGACAGATGGCGCAAGGCGTTTCGCGCATCATCAATCTGGATGCGTTGACCTATGCGGGCAACCTGGATACCTTGGAAAGCGTGAAGGATCATCCGGATCATGTGTTCGTACTCGGTTCCATCGGCGACCGCCCTCTGGTCGAGTACGTGCTGAACCGCTATCGGCCGGACGCTATTATCAATTTTGCCGCCGAGAGTCACGTCGATCGTTCCATCGATTCGCCGGAAGCCTTCATGCAGACGAATCTGCTCGGGACGTTCCAGTTGCTCGAGGCGAGCCGGCTCTACTGGCGGCAGTTGCCGGATAAGGCAAAAAAATCATTCCGCTTCGTGCATGTGTCCACCGATGAAGTCTACGGTTCCCTGGGTGACAGCGGAAAATTCGTCGAGACCAGCCGGTATCAGCCCAATTCGCCGTATTCGGCGTCCAAGGCAGGTTCCGACCACCTGGCCAGGGCCTATTTCCATACCTATGGCTTGCCCGTCCTGACGACCAACTGCTCGAACAACTACGGTCCTTACCAGTTTCCGGAAAAGCTCATCCCGCTGATGATCAACAATGCGGTTCAAGGAAAGCCACTGCCGATCTATGGCGCGGGTGCGAACGTCCGCGACTGGCTCTTCGTCAGCGATCATTGCCGGGCTCTCGAGCGGGTTCTCGAGGCCGGGACTCCGGGTGAGGTCTACAACATCGGCGGAAACAATGAAAAAACCAATCTGGAAGTGGTCGACACGGTCTGCGCCCTGTTGGATGAAATGCTGCCACAGTCGCCTTATCGTCCCCACCGAAAGCTGATCACTTTCGTGGGGGATCGCCCCGGCCATGACCTGCGCTACGCCATCGATGCCAGCAAAATCCGGCGTGAATTGGGCTGGGAGCCGCATGAAACCTTCGAAACCGGCCTTGCAAAAACGGTGCGCTGGTATCTGGACAATGCCAGCTGGCGACAGCGAGTCCTGGACGGAAGCTATCGGGGCGAACGCCTGGACATGCCGGAGAATCTCGCATGAGGAACCGAAAAGGCGTCATTCTGGCAGGTGGTTCCGGCACGCGACTTTATCCCCTCACCCACGCCGTCAGCAAGCAGCTCCTGCCGGTGTTCGACAAGCCGATGATCTATTATCCCCTGTCGATCTTGATGCTGTCGGGTATCCGCAGGGTCCTGGTGATCACGACCCCGCACGATGCACCGCTGTTTCAGAACCTGCTCGGCGACGGCTCGCAATGGGGTATTGATGTACATTATGCCGTGCAGCCCAAACCGGAGGGCCTGGCGCAGGCTTTTGTGATTGGCCGGGAATTCCTGGGAAGCTCGAGCTCCTGCCTGACGCTGGGCGACAATATTTATTACGGGCACGGCTTGCAGGAGTCGCTAGCGAACGCTGCCGCTCGTGAGAAAGGCGCGACCGTGTTCGGCTATTGGGTCAAGGACCCGGAGCGCTATGGGGTCGCCGAATTTGATGAGAGTGGACAAGTCATCAAGCTAATCGAGAAACCGCCCGTGCCGAAATCCAATTACGCGATTACTGGTCTTTATTTTTACGACAACCAGGTGGTCGACATGGCGTGCGACTTGAGGCCATCGGCGCGCGGCGAATTGGAGATCACGGACATCAATAGTCTCTATCTTCAGCGGCAGCAACTGCACGTGGAGAAATTGGGGCGCGGCATTGCTTGGCTAGATACCGGTACGCATGATTCACTCATGCAGGCGGCGAACTTCATCCAGACCATCGAGGAGCGGCAGGGCTTGAAGGTTTGCTGTCCCGAGGAAATCGCCTACAGCCAAGGCTGGATCGGCGCCGAAGAACTGGAAAAGCTGGCCTTGCAGTTGCAGAAGAACGGTTATGGCGAATACCTGTTGAAACTTCTCAAGTACGGCAGACCGGCATGAAGGTGGAGCACACTGAGCTACCCGAAGTGTTATTGATCAAGCCGGACGTCTTCGGCGATGGGCGTGGCTTTTTCCTGGAAGCCTGGAACCAGCAGCGCTTTGCCGAGCACGGACTAAAGATGCATTTCGTGCAGGACAATGTTTCGTTTTCCCGGCGCGGTATCCTGCGCGGCCTACATTTTCAAAATCCCCATCTACAGGGAAAACTGGTGCACGTACTGGATGGTGAAGTGTTCGATGTCGCCGTCGATATCCGGCTCGGCTCGCCCCACTTCGGTCGGTGGGTGGGAGTCCACCTCTCGGCGGACAATCACTGGCAGCTCTATGTCCCGGAAGGGTTTGCTCATGGGTTCTGCGTGACGAGCGAAACAGCCCTGTTCGCCTACAAGTGCACGGACCTCTACCAGCCCAAGGCTGAATTCAGCGTGCGCTGGGACGATCCCGACCTCGCTATTGCCTGGCCGGTGCCATCTCCTTCGCTTTCCGTCAAGGATCAGGCCGGACTGAACTTGAAGGATATCCCGCGCCAAGCGCTGCCCCTTTACCAGCCGGTGTGACGATGAAGATCCTGCTGATCGGCCGCAGCGGACAGATCGCCTGGGAATTGCGCCGTACCTTGGCGTGCCTGGGTAATGTCATCGCGCTGGACCGGCATTCATCGCCACTCGAGATCGATCTCATGAATGCGGACTCCATCCGGGCCGCGGTGCGCGCAATCGGTCCGCGGTTGATCGTCAACGCCGGCGCCTATACCGCCGTGGACAAAGCCGAACAGGAGCAGGACCAGGCCTGGCGCGTGAATGCGACCGCTCCGGGGCTGCTGGCCGAATGCTCGGCTGAGCTCGGCGCCGGTCTCGTCCACTATTCGACGGACTACGTATTTTCGGGCGATGCTCGAGCGCCTTATCGGGAGGAGAGCGCAACCGATCCGCAGAATGTTTATGGCCTGAGCAAACTCGAAGGCGAAAAAGCCATCGCCGCGGTGGGCATTCCACACTTTATTCTGCGGACGGCATGGGTTTATGGCGAGCGCGGTTCCAATTTTCTGCTGACCATGCTGCGCTTGATGCGGGAGCGGGATGTGCTGCCGATCGTGAGCGATCAGATTGGCGCGCCGACCTGGAGCCGCTTGATCGCCGAGGCGACAGCGGCGTTGATCATGCGTTCCACCAATAACGAACTTTTCGCGCCGGACGATAAAAGCGGCGTGTATCACCTGAGCTGCGGCGGTGAGACTTCATGGTACGATTTCGCCTGCCGCATCAAAGCGCTCGGCCAGGCTGCCGGAATCCTGCCGGAATCCTGCGCCATCCTGAAGGCCATTACTGGCGCGGCATACCCGACCGCCGCAAAACGCCCCGCTTACTCGGTATTGTCCAATGCCAAACTGGCGCGTCAATTCGGCCTGCAGTTACCTCACTGGGAGTCGGCGCTGGAGCTTTGCATCGCGGGTCAAGCGAAGGCGTGACGCCGCCGATGCGCGCAGGATCGCAACGCCGGCCCGGCTGTAGAACGTTCTAGCCCATGGCGAGACGGTTGTCCGCAACGATTTCCTATGCAGCCCAAATATATTCACTTACGCGTCCATACCGAATATTCCCTGGTCGACGGCACGGTGCGCATCAAGCCGCTGATCAAACGCGTGGTCGAGCTGGGCATGCCGGCGGTCGCCATCAGCGACCAGTCAAACCTGTTCGGCCTGGTCAAATTTTATCGTGCCGCATTGGCGGAGGGCGTCAAGGCGCTCATCGGCGCGGACGTATGGCTTTATAATCCGAGCGAACCGGCAGCGCCTTATCGCCTCAGCCTCTTGGTACAGAATCAGACCGGTTACCGCACGTTGACTGAGCTGATTTCGCTGGCTTACCAGCAAGGACAGCATCAGGGCGTTCCCATGCTGCACAGCGAATGGCTGGAAGCGAAAAACGCCGGCCTGATAGCACTGTCGGGAGGACGTGAGGGTCAGATTGGCCAAGCGCTTCTGGCGCGTAACGACAACGAGGCGGAAGCGTGCCTGGAGCACTGGCTGCGGGTATTCGACCGACGGCTTTATGTCGAATTGCAGCGTACCGGCCGACCGGGCGAGGAAGAATACATCCGGCGCGCCCTGCATCTCGCTGCCGAATTTGCAGCTCCAGTGGTCGCCACCAACGACGTACGCTTTCTCCGGCGGGAAGATTTCGAAGCCCACGAAGTGCGGGTATGCATTCATCAGGGGCGCGTACTGGACGATCCGCGACGTCCGCTACAGTACAGTGAAATGCAGTATCTGCGGAGCGAAGACGAAATGCTGGAGCTGTTCGCGGACATACCTGAAGCACTGCAAAATTCGGTGGAAATAGCCAAGCGCTGCAATCTCGAACTGAGTCTCGGCAGAAGCTATCTTCCCGAGTTCCCAGCACTGGCAGGGATCAGCCCTGAGGACTATTTCAGCGAGCAGTCGCGGCAAGGGCTGGCACAGCGTCTGGCGCGGTTTGTCGACAGCGGGCAAAACAATGCAGAGCACCTGGAGCTCTACCGGAGCCGCCTGGATACGGAGCTCGAGGTCATCCGCCAGATGGGTTTTTCCGGTTATTTTCTCATCGTCGCCGACTTCATCCGCTGGGCCAAGCAAAACGGCATACCGGTCGGTCCTGGCCGCGGTTCCGGGGCGGGTTCGCTGGTCGCCTATGCGCTGGGCATCACCGATCTCGATCCCCTGCGGTTTGATCTCCTGTTCGAGCGGTTCCTGAATCCCGAGCGCGTCTCCATGCCCGACTTCGACGTCGATTTCTGCATGGAGCGGCGTGATGAAGTCATCGATTACGTGGCCGATCGCTATGGCCGTGACCGCGTCGCCCAAATCATCACCTATGGCAGCATGGCGGCGCGCGCCGTGGTTCGCGACGTGGGCCGCGTGTTGGGACATCCCTACGGCTTCGTCGATCGGCTAGCCAAATTGATTCCGTTCGAAATCGGCATGACGCTGGACAAGGCGCTGGCGGATAGCGAAGAGCTGCGTAATCTGTATCAGCAGGACGAAGAAGTCCACGGGCTGATCGATACCGCCAAGTCGCTGGAAGGTATCGTCCGCAACGCGGGAAAACACGCCGGCGGAGTTGTCATCGCACCCTCCAGGCTGATCGATTTTACCCCGCTTTATTGCGAGCCGGGCGGGCATAATCTCGTCACCCAGTTCGACAAGGACGACGTTGAAGCGGTGGGACTGGTCAAGTTCGACTTTCTCGGCCTGCGCACGCTGACTATTATCGACTGGGCGGTGGGGACGATCAATCAGCGGCGCGCCGACAGCGGCGAGCCAGCGCTCGACATCGGGCAGATTCCTCTCGGCGACGAGCCCACCTATGCCTTGCTCAAGCGCTGCGCGACGACGGCGGTGTTCCAGCTGGAATCACGCGGCATGAAAGACCTGATCCGCCGCTTGCAGCCGGATTGTTTCGAGGACGTCATTGCCCTGGTCGCGCTGTTTCGTCCGGGACCTCTGCAGTCAGGCATGGTGGATGACTACATCAACGTCAAGCACAAGAAGACCCAGGCCGAATACCCGCATCCGAGCCTCGAGACGATACTCAGGCCGACCAACGGCGTCATCCTCTACCAGGAGCAGGTGATGCAGATTGCCCGCGACATGGCGGGTTACACGCTAGGCAGCGCGGATCTGTTGCGCCGCGCCATGGGCAAGAAGAAGCCCGAGGAAATGGCCAAGCAGCGCGAAATCTTTGTTCAGGGCGCGGTCGCTTGCGGTGTCAGCGCAAAAATAGCGAGTTACATTTTCGATCTCATGGAAAAGTTCGCCGGCTACGGCTTCAATAAGTCCCACTCGGCGGCATACGCGCTGGTGGCTTATCAGACCGCCTGGCTGAAAGCGCACCATCCCGCGGCATTCATGGCGGCCGTGCTATCCTCCGACATGGATAACACCGACAAGATCGTCGTTCTGATCGAAGAGTGTCGGGAAATGGGACTTAAAATCCTGCCGCCCGATATCAACCGCTCGGGATTTCGCTTCACCGCCCAGGATGATGGCACCATTCTATATGGTCTGGGCGCCATTAAGGGCGTCGGCGAAACCGCCGTAGTGGATATCCTTCGCGAACGCGAGCAGCGCGGCGTATTCAAGGATTTGCTGGCTTTGTGCCGACGGATCGACCTGCGTAAAGTCAATCGTCGGGTTTTGGAAGCCCTCGTTCGCGCCGGTGCGCTGGATGTCATCGACCCCAACCGCGCCCGCCATATGGCGGCGCTGCCACTCGCGCTGAGAACCGCGGAACAGCACGACGCGATGAGCCAGGCGGGCCAGGATGATTTGTTTGGCTTGGGGCAGACACCGGCGCCCGCGGTGAACGAACCATCGCAGAGTTTGCAAACTACCGATCCGTGGCCGGAAGAACAGCGGCTGGCAGCGGAGAAGGCAACCTTGGGACTCTACCTTACTGGGCATCCGATCAGCCAGTACGAGCCAGAGCTAGCGTATTTTGTGACGAACCGCATCGCCAAACTCCTTGCAGAAAGCGATCGATCATATATCCGCGTGGACACGGGTATGGTGGTGGCCGGTCTCCTGGTCGAATTGCGCACCCGTGACTCGAAACTGGGCAAGCGGATGGCGTTTGCTACGCTGGACGATCGCACGGGCCGTCTGGAAGTCGCCATCTTCGCGGATGTTTATGAGAAATGTCGGGACTATCTGGTGAAAGACAGCTTGCTGGTCGCGGAAGGTTCGCTGGCCGTCGATGATTATTCGGGCCAGCTCCGTCTGACAGCGGAACGGCTGCTAACCATCGAGCAGGCGCGCGCGCATTTTGCCAAGAGTTTGCTCATCAACTGGCGCGGCGTGGATGACGCTCGGCAAGGCCGTCCGCTAAGTAAAATTCACTTGGTAGAAGAGTTACAGGGTTTACTCGCGCCGTTTCAGGGAGGCGTCTGTCCGATCCGTATAAATTACAGCGGCCATCAAGTGCGGGCACTTATTCAATTAGGTCAAACCTGGCGGGTTCATCCGGGTGATGAGCTGCTGAATCGCTTACAAAAGAAGTTTGGTGAGGGCAGCGTCAGAGTCGAATATGCGTGAGCCATCCTTGGCGCCGGCATGGAGGACTGCCGCGAAGGCGGGCCTACCGGTTGACGAGAGAGTGCGTGTTGATGAACCGGGAAAGGAGCCCCTTGCGCCGGCGCGATCGCTTCCCGCAAGGGATTTGGCGGGGAGCGTCGGCGAGGGAATTGGAGGGGCATTCGCTTTTCCGCCACCCTGGGAAAGAATGTAGAGTTGGTACGGCATAAAGAGAACCTGGACGATGAGAAAGGCAGTCTTATTTCTGGCGACGCTGCAGACGGCATTTGCCGCCGGTGCTCAGGACTTGCTCCAGGTCTATGAGCTCGCACTGCAGCACGACCCGCAATTGGCGCAAGTTTTGGAGCAACGCAATGCGGCGCTGGAGAACAAGCCGCAGAGCGTCGCTCGCCTGCTGCCGAACTTGGGCTTTACCGGCCAGATGGACTATGTCCATCAGGATATCCGACGATTTCCGCAGAGGGTTAGCACCGCTGGCGTGCCCGGAGGTGCAGGCATACCTCCCATCATGGATAACTTCTGGAACAGCACTCTGGCGGTGCAGATGCGCCAGCCGATATATCACCAGGATTATTGGATTCAGCTGAGTCAGGCTGAAAATCAGATCGCCCAGGCGGAGGCGCAGTATGCCGCCGAGCAGCAGAACCTGATGGTGCGCACGACCCAGGCTTATTTCAATGTACTCGCGGCGAAGGATGCGCTTGAATTCGCCAAGGCGGAGAAAGATTCCATCGGCCGTCAGCTCGAACAGGCCAAGGAGCGGTTCACCGTCGGCTTGATCGCCATCACCGATGTGCACGAAGCGCAAGCCGCCTATGACCAGGCCATCGCGAGCGAGATCAGGATGGAGAACGACGTCGACAATGCCCGGGAAGCGCTGCGGGAGATCATCGGTGAGCTGCAGGAGGACTTGTCCGTCCTCATGGACGAATTGCCGCTAAGCAGGCCGGAGCCCAGTAAAATAGAAGACTGGAGTGATATCGCGCTGCAGAACAATCTCAACATCATCGCGGCGGCAAACGAGACAGAAGTTGCCCGCAAGAACATCGTCTTGCAGCAGACCGGGCATCTACCTACGCTGGATATGGTCGGTGCCTACAATTTCAGCGACAGCTCAAGCCTGATCCTCGGATCGCGGGCCGAGCGAGGCAGCGTCGGCGTGCAGATGAATATTCCCATCTTTCAGGGTGGCGCGGTTAATTCCAGGACCCGCCAGGCACGCTACCAGTTCGAAGCATCCCAAAAAAATCTCGACAAGCAGCGCCGCACGGTGAACAGGACCGCCAAAAATGCCTACCGTGGCATCCTGTCTACCATCAGCCAGGTCGAATCCTTGAAGGCGGCCGTGTTTTCCGCGCAAAGCGCGGTCGAGGCTACGGAAGCGGGCCTTGAAGTCGGCACGCGCACCATGGTCGAGGTGCTGACCGAGCAGAGCAGGCTCTACGCCGCTAAGCGGAATTACTCGCGCGCTCGCTATGACTACATCATCAATGGCTTCCTGCTCAAACAGGCCGCCGGCATCCTGACGAGAGAAGACATCGAGCTGGTCAATAAATGGCTGACCGCCCGCTAAAGGCCGGCAATTGGCCCGCAGCTGGTCGAACACTTCCCAGCGTCGGTTACCCGCCCGCGGTGTCCGGCTATGTTGTGGACGGGCTCGGCTAGCGCTCCGCTCGTCTAATCATCGGGTTCGTCTGGAACGCCAACAGGCGCTACCGGGCGTGTCCTGCCCCGCACGATGTTCCGATAAGCCCCCCATCTTTTGTCCGATCCTTGCCAGCGGTCCACCGCCAATCGGACCACTTCAGCACCGCAGCGACGACTCAAGACAGCGATTGATTCTGCGACTATGATAGGCGCGCCCATCTGCGGAAAAGGTGAATATATGAACAACCAATCGAAGCTTCACTGGGGCATACTCGGCGCGGCGCGCGTCAACGAGCGTTTGCTGCCCGCTATCGTGGAAGCCTCCAACTCCGAACTTATCGCCATTGCCAGCCGCCGCCCCGGAGCCGCCGCGGAAACGCTGGCGAAATTTGCGCCGCAACAACGCAGCGTGCGGACTTATGACCGCCTAGCCGACCTGCTCGACGATGCTCGAGTGGAAGCCGTGTACCTCCCGCTCGCCAATTCTGAACACGCAGAGTGGACGCTGCGCGCGATCGAGCGCGGCAAACACGTGCTGTGCGAAAAGCCCATGGCATTGACCGTGACGGATATCGAAGCGATCGAAGCCGCGGCGCGCCGACACCACGTGACCGTGATGGAAGGCTTCATGTACCGCTTCCACCCCCAGCACGCGCGCGTCATGGAACTGATTCGCTCCGGCACGATCGGCGAAATACGCTCCGTGCGTGCCAGTTATTCGTTCATGATGAGGCCCGCACGGAGGTATCGGCTGGAGCAAAGCGTCGAGCGGGGCGGCGGCGCCATGTGGGACATCGGCTGTTATGCTGTCCATTCGGTGCGCATGTTTTTCGACGAGATGCCGGTTGCGGTAACTGCCATGGCGAAATATGTCGATAGCGGTGCGGACATTACGACCAGCGGTGTCATTGATTTTGGAGAGGGAAGACATGCGCATTTCGATTTCAGCTTCGAGCGCGCACGGCGTTCCGAATACGAAGTCATCGGCACCGAAGGCGGTTTGAAGTGCCTCACCGTCTGGCAGCTCCCCGGCGATATCCCGGTCATTTCATGGTGGAGCGAAAACGGACGACAATGCGAAGAAAGGCTGCCCGCGGCCAATCATTTCCGGCTAGAAGTGGAGCATTTCAGCGAATGCGTGCTGACGGGCAAAGCGCCGCGGCTTTCGCTGGACGATGCGAAAACGAACTGTCGGACCATAGTGGCCGCGCTGCGATCAGCGGCTCAAGGGCGAGTAGAAAAAATCCGATGAAAACCTGCATTACTTAAGCTCGCTCTGCATCGGGACAGCGCGAAGGCGGGTCGATGAGGGAGGCCCGCCAGCGAGCCCTCGCGCAGCGCCTGCACCACCTAATGCACGACCGGATTCAGTTCGCCCTGGCTGTAGCGCTGGGTCATCGTCTCCAGGCTGACGACCTTGATTTTCGAGGCGTAACCGGCTGAGCCGAACGCCTCGAAGCGCGCCCGGCACAGATCGGCCATGGCCGTTTGCGCCACCTGGTAGACCTTGCGCGGATCGAAGTTCTTCGTGTCCTCGACCATGAACTTGCGCATGGCGCCATAGGAGACGATGCGCAGGTCCGTGTCGATGTTGACCTTGCGCACGCCGTGGCG
>CADDZF010000028.1 GCA_902812445.1 Methylococcaceae bacterium
TCCTGGTCGAACCGCCGCAGTTTTCCCGCTACCGAATCTTGCGCGCTGGCCGGCTGGCCCGGTACCAGGCGCTTGGCGGCAATCTCGCTTTCGAGGTTACGCAGGGTGACGGGCAGTACGCCGCCGGCTGTCGCCTCGATGATGCCGAAGTCGCCGGAGAACTTGGCCAGCGGCGGATATTCGTCGGTGGCAACGTCCAGCGGAAAGCGAGCGGCATTCGCCAGCGTGCGCCCTGCATCATCCATCAGGCCGGCGGATATCTCGAGCCTGAGTGTGGCACGCTCCGGAAAAGGCCCATCGAAAGTGAGGCGATCGATAAATGGATTCTTCGCACTGTCGACAGGTTTTTGGGCGTAAGTCTTGCCATCGGGACCCATCAAGCGTATCAGTCCGGCCTTTTCCACCGCGACCGGCGCGCTGAAGCCGACCGTTACCGGCAACATCGGCAGGCACCCGGCGGCGGCATTGATGCGCTGACACCGGACACGGGCGATAAAGGGTGGTCGGCTCTTGAACGCCAACAGTCGATCCTGCGCGGTGACCACGCCGCTCGGCGATGCGATGCCTTTGCCCCATACCAGGCGCATGCCGGTTTCCGGCGGAATGGCGCGGCGACACCGCAGAACGACCAGCTGGGATTCGGCCTGCTGGATAGCCTCAGCTTTCATCTGTTGCACGCTTTCGGCGCCGTTTTCCCCCAACAGACGGAAATAGTCGTAGCCCAGGAGTTTGCGCTGCGCCAGCAGCTGTTCGCGCGCTTCGCCCTTCAGCACATCGACCTCCACCCGCTCGGCCAGGCCGTCGATCGTGCAGTGGACGTGGGCGGCGATGGATTCCGCTGTGGCCTGTCCGTCCAGGGCAAGGATGAAAATCTGATTCTCGTCGATGGCTACGCTGCCCTCCGCAGGGAGCGATGCGCGGACGACAGGGCCTCCGGTATCGAAGGCAAAGCGGGTCTCGCCTACGATGGATTTGCCGGCCAGCGTCTTGCTGTTGACTTTGAGTGCCAAGCCACAGCGGATTCCCGCGGCAAGCTCGGCTGTAAAATCATACACCCACGTGCGCGGATCGGCCCAGCGCCCGCTGCCTCCAGCCGGGCAGTCAAGCTCGAACGGCATGGGTAGACGCGGGTCGCCTAACGCCACCATGGGATCGGAAAAGCGCACCATGATCTGGCGTACGCCCTTCACGGTGCCCTGCGGCGCAACGAGCTCAATCCGCGCTGCCTCTTCCGTATCTGTCGCGGCCAGCGCGGGAAGCCCGATCCAAAGACAACACACCGCGAGCCAGGCAATCGCGCGACGGCCCGCCGCAGGGTTCCAGCGGTCGCGAGTAAGGAACAGGGCGCGTTTGCGCCCGCGCGGTGGGGCAGTCCTCTTACCACCGCCGACGCAGCGCAATAGGCGGGTAAAATACCGCATGAATTCCCTTTCGCATCAACTCGCACGGGCTAGTGGCGAGCCTGCTGTCCTTTGTGCGAAGATTTCATCCGCCGAACGCCGCGACCACAAAAAAGCCCTTGCCATCAGGCAAGGGCCGCGATTTGATGACTCAGCAGGCTCAGGGCACGCCGGGACTTGGCTAGGCACTGGCAAAATTAAACGGATTGGTGAACGTCGAGTCGACCCGCATCAGTTTCGCCTCCGGGTGCTGTTGTTCCATCAGCGCCTTGACCCGTTCCTCTTGACCCTTGCGTACGTCGATCATGATCAGGTACTTGCCCGCTTCGAGCTCGTTGCGATACAGGGCGATTTTGTGATTCTCGCTGGCGATGCCGGCGAGCCCTCCGACCCAGGCGCCGAACATGGTGATAAAGCCGAAGATCGCGAGATAGATCAGCGCTCCCGGATTGGGACCGAAGGGCTTGAAATTAAGCACAAAGATGGTCACCAGGATGGCAAAGATGAAACCGACCACCGCGCCGCGCTCGCCGAATCGGATGATGTCGAGTTGCTGGAAGTCGTTGGCGGAGTGGATGCGGCGCTCATAGAGCCCCGCTTCATCCTTGCTGAGTACGTGAAAACGCCAATTGGCGATACCTTGCTGGCGCATATCGACCGAAATCTGCTCGGTGCTGTCGAGACTGTCGGTGAGATAGTACATACGTTTCATGATCTTCCTCCTCGCTTGGTTATGCAGGAACGCGGGGTTCCCTAAAGGATTCTCCGAAGGTCTCCAAAGCGTGGCTCCCGCCCAGCATTATCGGCCCTGCTCACGGCGGCCGGCGGCACGCAATGGTGAACTCGATTCAGAGTTTCCTGATGATGAATACACCGTCTCTTTTTCTTATCTATGCCTAAACCGATTTGTTGTCAATAGCGTGGCATCAGGCGGTTTCCCGCTCTCGGTCGGTGTCCAAAAGCTCTATCCAATGCAGGACGGGAAGCTCGCTGGCCGATTGCAGATGCACGAGACAGCCGATGTTGGCGGTAGCGATCAGCGCCGGTTCGCCCGCGGTCAGCGCCGCCAGCTTATCGGCTAGCAACCGCCCGGATAAGGTCGGTTGCAGAATTGAATAGGTTCCGGCCGCACCGCAGCAAAAAGAATCGTCCACGACAGGAGTCAGCGTGAAGCCCAGGCGCCTCAGCAAGCCTTCCACCAGACCGCCGAGCCGCTGGCCATGCTGCAAGCTGCAAGGCGCATGAAAGGCGATTTTTTCCGTTGATCGGCATGCAAGAGACTGAAGATCCTCCCGCGTGAGCACTTCGCCGATGTCCCGGGTCAGCGCCGACACGCGGGCCGCCTTGTCGGCATAGCGGGAGTCATGGATCAGCGCATCGCCGTATTGCTTGACCATCGATCCGCAACCGCTGGCGGTCATCACGAGGGCTTCAGCGCCTGCCTCGATATGCGGCCACCAGGCATCGATGTTGCGCCGCATGAACGCTTTTGCCTCCGCCGGCGCCGACAGATGATGACTCAGCGCGCCGCAACAGCCGCTGCGTTCGGCGCGGATCAGGCTGATGCCGAGGCGATCCAGCACTCGGGCGGCCGCCGCATCGATCGATGGCGCCATGGCCGGCTGCACGCAACCGCCGAGAATCAGCATCCGGCGCGCGTGACTGGCTGCCGGCCACTTACGGCCCGGTCTTCTCGGCGGAATCTTTGCTCCCATGGCGCCCGGAAGCAGTGGCCGCACGAGCTGCGCGAGCCTCAACAGCGCAGCAAACCGCCCTGGATGAGGCAGCAGCAGCCGCAGCACGCGCCGCCGCAACCGATCGCGCCACGGCCTTGCCACCTGCTGCTCGATCAGCCCGCGGCCGATGTCGGCCAGCCGGCCATAGCGCACGCCCGATGGACAGATGGTCTCGCAGGCCCGGCAGTCGAGGCAGCGATCCAGGTGCAACTGGGTGGCGGCACCGACCTTCTCGCCTTCCAGCGCCTGCTTGATCAGGTAAATGCGCCCGCGCGGCCCGTCCCGCTCGTCGCCGAGCAGCCGGTACGTCGGGCAGGCGGCGTTGCAAAACCCGCAGTGTATGCAGCTTCTGAGGATGGCATCCGCTTCGCGCCCTGCGGGTGTCTGTTTGATCGCCTCGCCGAGATTCGTTTGCATGGTTTACCAGTCTCGATAGAGACGACCCGGATTGAAAATGCCATGGGGATCGAATGCCCCTTTCAGATTCCGCTGCAAGCGCTTCAATCCGGGCTCCAGTGGCTGAAAAACGTCCGCATGGCGATCGCCGGAACGGAAGCAGATCGCGTGTCCGCCGCCACCCTTGGCCACCTCGAAAACCCCTTCGCCAGGCGCTTGCGATTTCAGCCATCGCTGCGCCCCGCCCCAGTCCAGCAGCCATTTCCCGGGAACGCGCGGAAGCGGCGCCGCCGGTGGCAGCGAGAGTCGCCACAAGGCATCCGCGCCACCGAAGAAGGGCAATCGCTGCTCGCGCAGATCTTGCCAAAATCGTTCGGCCTCAGGCAACAGCTCGCCGCCCAGCTTGCCGCAGACACCCTTGACCGCCGCTTCGGCGCCGGACAGTCGGGCGTAAAGGTAGCGCCCGTCGTGGCACAGGGCCGAGAGCGGCCACGGCTGGCCGGCCCAACGAAGCATGATCGCGATAGCCGCGGCAAGCGGCATCGCCTGATACAGGCTGGCTTCGTAGGCCGGCTTGGGCAGCACCTTCAAGGATACCTCCAGCAAGACGCCCAGCGTACCCATCGCCCCCGTCATGAGGCGCGCGACATCAAAACCGGCGACATTTTTCATTACCTCGCCGCCAAAAGACAAAATCTCGCCTTTGCCGTTGAGAATTTTCACGCCCAGCACGAAGTCGCGTGCCGAGCCCGCGAACGGTCGCCGCGGTCCGGACAACCCGCAGGCAATGGCGCCGCCGAGGGTGGCCCGCGCATTGAAGTGGGGTGGCTCAAACGCCAGCATCTGGTTATGTTCGGCCAGCGTGGACTCGATTTCGGCCAGCGGCGTCCCGCAGCGTGGCGTGATGATCAGCTCGCTGGGCTCGTAATGGAGGATGCCGGAATGCCCGCTCACGGCCAATGCGCGGCCTTGGGCAATCCGGCCGTAAAAGGATTTGCTGCCGCCGCCCGTGATGTTGAGCGGCGTCCCCTCGGCGAGAGCTTGCAGGACCGCGTCCTGCAAAGTCGTGCGGATATCCTGATCGCTCACGCTGGCCGGATGCGCTGCTAGAACCTTTCCAGTTCGGCGTGCGGGAGCTTTCCACAGCGGACATGCAGGGCGCCGAATTCGGCGCAGCGGTGCAAGCTCGGCACGGCCTTGCCTGGATTTAACAGGCCTTTGGCATCGAAAGCCCGCTTGATGGCGTGCAGCTGGGTCAGCTCGGCGGGCGAAAACTGGAAACACATCGGATTGATTTTTTCCACGCCGACGCCGTGTTCGCCGGTCACCGTGCCGCCAACGTCGACGCACAGCTTCAATATCTCAACCCCAAGCTGTTCCGTCCGTTCCAGTTCACCGGGCCTGTTGGCGTCGTACAAAATCAGCGGATGCAGGTTGCCATCGCCGGCGTGGAACACATTGGCGACCGGCAAGCCGTGCTCCGCAGCGCGCTGCGCGATGCGCTCGAGCACTTCGGCCAGGCGCCGGCGCGGAATGGTACCGTCCATGCAATAGTAATCGGGTGAGAGGCGTCCGATCGCTGGAAACGCCGCCTTGCGCCCGGCCCAGAACTTCTTCCGCTGTTCCTCGTTCTCCGCCACTCGCACCTCGCGCGCGCCCGTCTCCCACAAAATCGCGCGGGCCCTTTCGCAATCCGTCGCCGCCTGTTCGGCCAAGCCGTCCACTTCGCACAGCAGGATCGCCGCCGCGTCCACCGGATAGCCGGCGTGGACGAAATCCTCGGCGGCGCGAATGGCTAGATTGTCCATCATTTCGAGACCCGCCGGCAGCAGTCCCGCAGCGATGATGGCTGCGACCGCGTCCCCCGCCCGCTCGACACTGTCGAAGGCGGCCAGCAGCGTCTGCGCCTTCTGGGGTAGCGGCAGCAGCTTCAGCGTCACCTCCACGATGATGCCCAGAAGTCCTTCCGAGCCGGTCATCAGCGCCATCAGGTCGTAACCCGGCCCGTCCGGTCCGCCGCTGCCCAAGCGGATGCGTTCACCGTCCATGGCCAGCATCTCCAGGCTCAGAATGTTGTGCACCGTAAGGCCGTACTTGAGACAGTGCACGCCGCCTGCGTTTTCCGCCACGTTGCCGCCAATGGTGCAGGCGATCTGAGAGGAGGGATCGGGCGCATAGTAAAGGCCGTGGCGCGCGGCGGCTTCGGAAACCGCGAGGTTGCGGACGCCTGGCTGGACGCGGGCGGTGCGGTTGGGGACATTGATTTCGAGAAGCTTGTTGAACTTGGCGAGACTCAGCAGCACACCGTTTTCGATGGGCAGGGCGCCGCCGGACAGGCCGGTGCCCGCGCCGCGCGCCACGACCGGCACTCCCATCGCGTAGCAAAGCCGCAGCACCGCCTGTACCTCTTCGATGGTTTCAGGCAGCACAGCCAGCCAGGGCAATGCACGATAAGCGGAGAGGCCGTCACACTCGTAAGGCCGCAAATCCTCCGGCTGGTACAGAATCGCATCCGCTTCGATCGATTCGCGCAAAGACGCGATCATCTCGGCCTTGCTCCGCGTATGCGTGACAGATTCGGAAACGTGCCTTCGATAAGCCATCGGACGGAACCGCTCGCTAGGATTAGGCCGGCCTCTCGCGCCGCAGAAACCACCGGTAGGATAGCATGCCGGCGATGAACCCGCCCAGATGACCCAGCCAGGACACATCGATGTCGGCAGACGTTGCGATCAGGGCGGAGGTGGCCTGATAGAGCTGGATGATCACCCAGATGCCCAGGAAAGCGATGGCCGGCACTTCGACGAAAATGGGCAAAAACAATACCCAGATGACGATGCGGGCATAAGGATAAAGAAAGTAAAAGGCGCCGAGGACTCCGGCGATGGCGCCCGAGGCGCCGATGGCGGGAAAAGTCGATGCGCCTTCGCCATACACGAGAAGCAGCCCCGCGGTCAGTCCGCACAGCAGATAAAACGCCAGAAAGCGCACGGGCCCCATACGGTCTTCGATGTTGTCGCCGAAGATCCATAGCAGCCACATGTTCATCAGAATATGCCACCCGCTCCCGTGCAAGAACATATTGCTGATGAACGGCGTATAGTCGCCGGTCGGCAAACCGGCCGCGCGCGCCCAGTCGGGATGAGCGTAACGCGCCGGGATCAGGCCGTGCAGCTGGAACAGACGGTGCATCGCCCTTTCCGGCATGAGACGGGTGAGCACAAACACGCCAGTGTTGAGAAAGATCAACGTCCACGTCATCCACGGGGTATGCCGGCAGATCAGGGTATCTCGATACGGTATCATTGATCTCCTCCCACTCGGGCTAGGCGATGGCCGATTACTACGACCGAGGCTTCAGCCGCGCGCAGCCCGGGCGCGGAAATCGATCAAACTGTCCATGGCGCCGAGGACGGCCAGTCCCATCAAGACGTATTGAGGCGCGAAAGGCAGCACGAGATAAGGCGGCAGCACCCACACCCAGCTCAAATTCCGCGCCGCCACGACGCCGTGAAGGACCGCAAGCCCTTGAAAAAAATACATCATTACGCTGACCATGAATAAATCGACCAGCACGCCCTTATCGAGCCCGCCGACCGCCAGCAGAACGGCGACGATCACCGGCAGCAGCAGCCTCGGCAGGCGCAAGGCATGAAATTCGGCCGCGTAGCCGCCCGGGTGGTAAAGCAGCGATTGCAGCCAGCGCGCCAGCAGGACGCTCGCCATCAGGCTGATGCCGAACGCGGTGGCCACGAGGCCATTCATCAAGCGCAGCGTATCATTGCGCTCAAAGCCTTGCACCGTCGCGCCCGGCACGCAGGTGACGGCCTGTTTCAGCCACGCCTTCCACCACGCCACCACATCGCCGGTCAGCAGATGCATGAGCACGACCAGCAGCGCGGCGAACAGAGCGACCAGCATCAAGGCTTTGCCCTGTGACTCGGTGCGGCGCAACACCTCGGCGCAGGCGAACATCGGCAGCCACAACGCGACGACGACGGGAAAGCCGAAACACGGCCTGAAGTTGATGAGCCATGCCGTCGCCACCAAGACGGCAGCGCCGGCGCAGACGATGAGCGCATCCCAAAGGCCCTTGCGCAGGGCAATGAGGCCGACAACGGCAGCGCTCAGCAAGGACAGCGGCAGGAAGCGAAACGAAAGCGCGCCGAGCAGTCCTGCGACCCCGATTGCATTGACCAGGCTCTGCATGACGAATGAAGCCAATTCACGCATGTTTCCCTCCTCGATTGCTCAGTTTTCTTTTTGTGCATCACGAGCGGCTCGTGATCATTATTGAGGAATTTTGCAGCGAGTGCTATGTCTTGTAGCGAACGTCCGGCCTCCGCGACAGCATCTGTCCCATCCCTCATGAGGAAGGCGCGGCGTGCTCGCTGCCCGGAGGGACGAGCGGCTCTGGGCAGCTTCGTAGCCGGCGGACGGTCTACGGCGTCTGCAGCGAATGGCCGGCCGTCGGGGACAAGGTGAAATGGAACGTCGATCCTTCGCCCGGCGTGGATTCGATCCAGATATGGCCGCCGTGCCGCTCGATGATCTTTTTGACGATGGTCAGCCCGGCTCCCACGCCGCCGCCGTACTCGTCGCGCCCGTGCAGGCGCTTGAAAATCTGAAAAATGGATTCGCGGTGACGGGTGTCGATGCCGATGCCGTTGTCCTTGACATAGAACACGGGTGCGCACCCTTCACCGTGAGCTGACGCGATTTCGCTAAAACCAATTTCCACCCGTTTGTCCGCCTTGTCGTTGTACTTGATGGCATTGACGATGAGATTGGCGAAGACTTCGCCGATGCGCGTCTGGTCCGCGAGCAGCCGAGGCAGCGGCCGTGGCAGGCAGATCTGCACGCCGCTATCCTGAATGCGCACGTGCAGCAGGTCGAGCGCCTCTTGCAGCACTTGCTGCAGATCGACTTCCTGCAGTGCCAGGTCCTGGCGCCCGACGCGCGAGTAATAGAACAGCGAATCGAGCATGGACTGCATCCGCCGAGTCAAGCGCATCAAGGTATGCAGCTTGGTCGCGCCGGCTTCATCGAGCTTATCGGCGTAGTCCTGGATGAGGAACTGCGAATAGTTATGAATGCCCCGCAGCGGCTCTTTCAGATCGTGCGAGACGATATAGGCGAAGGCGTCGAGCTCATTATTGCTGCGTTCCAGCTCGGCGCGGGCGGCCTGCTCGCGGCCCAGGAGCAGCGCGTTGTCCAGCGCGATGGCAACCCGGCCGGCCAGATCGCTCGCGAGTTCAACATCGGCACGGCCGTACTCGCGGCCGAAAGGACCCAAGGCCAGAAATAGCGCTCCCAGCGCCCGACCGCGAGCGCGCAACGGAAAAATCGCGGCCGCGTGGAGGCCGAAGTGCGGCTCTGGCCCGTCCGCATCCTCCGGCGACGAGGCGATTCGCCACGAGGTGGCATCGCTCACCAATTCCACCTCGCCGCCGGCGAGTACCCGCCCGATCGCTTCCCTCATCGCCGCGTTCGGCAGAGTATCGAGCGAGCGTGTGCGCACGATAGGTTCATTGCCCGGCTCCGCCCACGCCACCCGCGTCTGCTGCTGTTTGCCCTGCGCATCGTCCAGGGTCAGCACGCAGAGATCGGCCAGAAACGGGATCACCAGGCGAGACACCCGCGCCAAGGTGGTCTCCAGATCCAGCGAGCTCGCCAATACCGCGCCGGCTTCGGCCAGAAAGCTGGAACGGCGCCTGGCCTCCTCGGCCGCCGCGCGGGCCATCTGTTCCTTGGCCAGGGCGACGCGCTCCTCGGCCTGCCGCCTGACCTGCTGGGTCATCTGGAACAGATCGATAAAGACCTGGACCTTGGTGCGCAGGATCTCCGGCACGACGGGCGACAGGATGTAATCGACCGCGCCGAGGGAATAGCCTTGGGCGGTATGCATCTCGTCGGCGTAGGCGGTAATGAAGATCACCGGGGTGTGCGCCGATTTCTTCCGCCCGCGGATTAATGCGGCGGTCTCCAGCCCGCTCATGCCGGGCATGTGAACATCGAGCAGAATGACCGCAAAGTCGTGCGCGAGCACCTGTCTGAGCGCCTCCTCGCCAGAGTTCGCGGTGATGATGTTTTGCCCCAGTGGTTCCAGAATGGAGCTGAACGCCAGCAGCTTGTCCGCGCGGTCGTCCACCAGCAGGATATTGGCCTTGTCAGCGTTGGGCATGAGATTCGCGCCGCTCAAATGCAGGCTCATGGGCAGCTCGGGCCTTCCGGAAAAGGGCGATGAAACTCAGCAATACAGCCATGCCTGCAGTACAGCGAGCATTCGTTCGCTGTCCACGGGCTTGGAAAGATAATCCCAGGCGCCCGCCTCGATGCAGCGCTCGCGATCGCCTTTCATGGCCTTAGCCGTGACGGCAATGATCGGCAGGTTCTTGAGAGAGGGAAGCTGGCGGAGCTTTTGGAGGGTGTCGATGCCGTCCATCTCGGGCATCATGATGTCCATCAGCACGATGTCGATATCGGTTCGCGTTTTCAGCAACTCGATGGCGGCGCGACCGTTATCCGCGGAGAGGACCGCCATGTCCTGTTCCTCAAGGACGCAGGACAAGGCGAAGATATTGCGTATATCGTCATCGACGATCAGGACTGTCCTGCCGGCCAGCGACCGGGCGGATTGCTGAAGCTGCCGCAGCGCCTGGCGGTGGGCATCGGGAAGCTCGGCGGTGATGCGATGCAGGAAGCCGCTGATCTGATCCAGCAACTCACCGCGCGATGGTGCGCGCCGGATCATGACGCGCCCGGCCAGCCGATGCCGGTCGCCGCCCTCATCGGAACTTTCCTCGGCATCGCCGTAGACGATGACTGGCGCCCGGCCGGAATCGGGCTCGCGCTGAAGTGCGTCGATGAAGTCCGGGAGCGCCAGGCCGGGCGGCTGCGGATCGATGATGGTGCAATGCATCGGATGTTCACGCCGCAGCTTCAGCGCGCTCTCGCGATCCGCCGCGGCGAAGACCCGGATATCCCGGGCGCCGATGTCCTTTAGCAGCTGTTCGCGCTTGCTCGGGTCCGGCTCCACCAGGAGCACGTTCTTGACTGCGCACGTGGCCTCGTGCTTCAGCTCGCAGAGCCGCCGGTCGATTACATCGCTGTCCTCGACCGGCCTGGTCATGAAGCTCAAGGCGCCCAAGGCCATAGCTCTTTCCTGCGTGTCAGCGGTCGAGATCACGCACACCGGAATATGGCGGGTGGAAAGGTCATTCTTGAGGCGAGCCAGAATCCGCCAACCCTCGATGTCAGGCAGCGAGCTATCGAGCGTCATCGCCGATGGCTTGAACTCGCAGGCCAAAGACAGCGCAGCAGCCCCCCGTGCCGCCACTAGCCCCTTGAAGTCCTTGTCACGCGCGGCATTCAGCAGGGTGCGGGCAAATCCGAGATCACTCTCCACGATCAACAGCACAAGATCGCCCGGCGTGATGGCCTCACGGTCGTCTCCCGCTTCATTGAGCGAGTGCAGCTCGGGGCGGGGTGATCGCGTGACGGTCTCGATCGCCGCCGGATCGGCGGTTTCACCACGGCGATCGTTCACCGTCAGCGGATCGGCGGCACCCGCGGCGGCCCGGTGAGCGTCGCCAGATCCTGCCGCATCACCTGCGAGTACGCCAGCGGCCGGGTTACGAATCGGGCGTGGATAGCACTGCGGCAGGTAGAGCGTGAACACGCTGCCCTGCACGGTGCTGCCGACGAGTTGGATCTCCCCGCCCAAAAGTCGCGACAACTCCCGGCTGATCGCGAGCCCCAGGCCGGTGCCGCCATATTTGCGGCTCGTGCTGCCGTCGGCCTGCTGAAAAGCCTCGAAGATGATCTGCTGCTTGTCGGCCGGAATGCCGATGCCGGTATCTGCGACTGAAAAGGCCAGGACTCCAGCCGCGCGGTTGAGATTCTGGTTGTCGGTGCTCCAGCCGCCCGGCACCGGCTCGACCGCCAAGGTGACCTCACCTGAGTGAGTGAATTTGAAGGCGTTGGACAGCATGTTCTTGATCACTTGGTGCAGACGTTTGGCGTCGGTAAACACCGACTTGGGCGAGCGGGGATCGAGCCGGATGGCAAAGTCTAAGTGCTTGGACTCGGCCACGTGGCGGAAAGTACGCTCGACATAGTGTTCCAGCTCGTCCAGATAAACCTCGCTCAGATCCATGACCACGGTGCCGGATTCGATTTTCGAGAGGTCCAGAATATCGTTGATGAGCATCAACAAATCATGGCCGGCGGAGTGAATGATCCGCGAGAATTCGATCTGTTTCGGCGTCAGATTGCCAGCGGAATTCTTGCAGAGCTGGTCGGACAGAATCAACAGACTGTTGAGCGGCGTGCGCAGCTCATGGGACATATTGGCCAGGAATTCGGATTTGTACTTGGACGTGAGAGCGAGCTGCCGGGCCTTTTCCTCGAGCGCCTGACGGGCCTGCTCCACCTCTTGGGTATTGCGCTCCACTTCCTGGTTCTGGTAGGCCAGCAGCCGGGCCTTTTCCTGCAGTTCCTGGTTGGTCTGCTGCAACTCCCGTTGCCGGCTCTGTAGTTCCTGCGCCAACGATTGCGACTGCTCGAGCAAATCCTCCGTGCGCGTGTTGGCTTCGATAGTGTTGATGACGATGCCGATACTCTCGGTCAACTGGTCGAGGAAAGCCTGGTGAGTGGGGTTGAAACGCTCGAACGAGGCCAGCTCCAGGACACCCCTCACGCGACCCTCGAAGATGACGGGCAGCACCAGAATGCTTTGCGGCGGCGCTTCTCCGAGCCCCGAGGAGATCAGCACGTAGTCACGCGGGACGTTGGTGAGCAGGATCTTTGCCTTTTCCAGGGCGCACTGGCCGACCAGTCCCTCGCCGAGATCGAGGCGCTTGCGCACCTGGTTCTGCCCTTTGCTGGCGTAACTGGCCAACAGCCTCAATTGCGGCCCCTGCCCGGCCGCGCCGGCATCGAGGACGTAAAGCACCGCATGTTGCGCTGAAACCACGGGAGCCAGCTCGGAGAGGATCAGCCGGCCGACCGTGTTGAGATCCTTCTGGCCCTGCAACATGCGGGTGAATTTGGCCAGGTTGGTCTTGAGCCAGTCCTGCTCGGTATTCTTCCGCGTGGTGTCCCTGAGGTTGCTAATCATTTCGTTGATGGTGTCCTTGAGGGCCGCCACCTCGCCTTGGGCCTCCACTGCGACCGAGCGCGTCAGGTCGCCCTGGGTGACGGCAGTGGCCACCTCGGCGATGGCACGCACCTGCGTGGTCAGGTTGGCGGCGAGCTGGTTGACGTTCTCGGTCAGCCCTTTCCAGGTACCGGCGGCACCCGGCACCTTGGCCTGGCCGCCGAGCTTACCCTCGACGCCCACCTCGCGCGCCACCGTGGTCACCTGATCGGCAAAGGTGGCGAGTGTATCGATCATGCTGTTGATCGTGTCAGCCAGGGCTGCGATCTCGCCTTTGGCTTCGACCGTCAGCTTCTGCTTGAGATCGCCGGTTGCCACCGCGGTGACTACCCGGGCGATGCCCCGCACTTGGCTGGTCAGGTTGCCCGCCATGAAGTTCACGCTGTCGGTGAGATCCTTCCAGGTGCCGGACACACCCCTCACCGCGGCCTGGCCGCCGAGCATGCCTTCGGTGCCCACCTCGCGCGCCACCCGGGTGACTTCCGACGCGAAGGAGCTGAGCTGATCCACCATGGTGTTGATCACGTTCTTGATCTGCAGGATTTCGCCCCGCACATCGACGGTGATCGTTTGCGTGAGATCGCCCGTGGCGATGGCGGTGGCGACCTTGGACACGTCGCGCAATTGCACGGTCAGATTGCGCGCCATGGAATTCACGCTGTCGGTGAGATCCTTCCAGGTGCCCGCCACCCCCTGCACGTCGGCCTGACCGCCGAGTTTGCCCTCGGTACCCACCTCACGCGCTACCCGCGTCACCTCGGCGGCGAAGGAGCGCAGCTGGTCCACCATCGTGTTGACGGTGTTCTTCAGTTCCAGAATCTCGCCTTTGACGTCCACCGTGATCTTTTTCGACAAATCGCCATTGGCCACCGCCTTCGTCACGTCGGCGATGTTACGCACCTGGCCGGTGAGATTGCTGGCCATGAAGTTCACGCTCTCGGTGAGGTCCTTCCAGGTGCCCGCCACCCCCTGCACGTCGGCCTGACCGCCGAGTTTTCCCTCGGTACCCACCTCACGCGCTACTCGTGTCACCTCGGCGGCGAAGGAGCTCAACTGGTCGACCATCGTGTTGACGGTGTTCTTCAGTTCCAGGATCTCGCCTTTGACGTCCACCGTGATCTTTTTCGACAAATCGCCGGTAGCGACCGCCGTGGTGACGTCGGCGATGTTGCGCACCTGCGCGGTGAGGTTGCCGGCCATGGAATTGACGCTGTCGGTGAGATCTTTCCAGGTACCGGAGACGCCTTCGACCCGGGCCTGACCGCCGAGCATGCCCTCGGTACCCACCTCGCGCGCCACCCGCGTCACCTCGGCGGCGAAGGAGCGCAGCTGGTCCACCATCGTGTTGATGGTGTCCTTCAGTTCCAGAAATTCGCCTTTGACGTCCACCGTGATCTTTTTCGACAAATCGCCGGTGGCGACCGCCGTGGTGACGTCGGCGATGTTGCGCACCTGCGCGGTGAGGTTGCCGGCCATGGAATTGACGCTGTCGGTGAGATCTTTCCAAGTAGCAGCCACGCCTTTGACTTTCGCCTGACCGCCGAGCTTGCCCTCGGTGCCTACCTCGCGCGCCACGCGGGTGACCTCGGAAGCAAACGATCCGAGCTGATCGACCATGGTGTTGATGGTCCTGGCGGTGCGCAGAAATTCACCTTGCAGCGGCCGGTCATCGACTTCGAGCGCCATGGTCTGCGAAAGATCGCCCTGAGCGACGGCCCCGATCACCCGGGCGGTTTCGCTGGTCGGATGCACCAGATCATCGATCAACTCGTTGACCGATTCGATCGAATCCCGCCAGAATCCGCTCACGCCTTCGAGCGACGCCCGTTTGCTCAGCTTGCCCTGCTTGCCGACGACTTGGCTCAGGCGCGCCAATTCCTCGCTCATGCGGACGTTCATCTCGATAACGTCATTGAACAGTTCGGCTACCTTGTAGGGCAAGCCCATCCAGTCCATCGGTAGCCGAGCCGAGGCGTCACCTTTTTTAAAGGCGGTCAAGGCAGTCAACAGGACCCGCATCTCGGCTCCTGGGGTAATCGGTTGCTCTAGAACTTGCATGATCAGCTCTCCGAAAAAATCACCGGTCCCGCTGCAGCCAACGGGCCGCGAAGACGATACGCCTCAAAATCCGTATTCTAGAGCGCTCGAGTGGATATACAAAATCCTTCCGGAGGCTCATCTTGCGTAATCGCTTACGATCGGCGGATGGGGAAGGAATCCCGCTGGCTTGCAATGGGCGGCGTCCCGGCGGTGCTGGCGAGCTACCATGGCAGAAAACCAACCGGTCCCATTTTCAGCGGACGCCTATGATGTTATTGCCGAATGCCGGTAAACTGATGCCTTTGCAATGGTGCTCAGGAAGCCACTGATGAGAAAGCTCGCGCAGTCTGATTCCGACCTCTTGTCGCCTGTCGCCGGTGGCGGCCTCTTGGACCGCCGGCTGTTTCTGAAGACCGGTCTCGTCTTCGGCGCCGCGACCCTGCTACCATCCGCCGCCGCGGCGAGCGCACAACCGATCGACGCCAAGCCGCCGTGGATGCTGCGGCCCGGCGCGCCGT
Source organism: Methylococcaceae bacterium (assembly GCA_902812445.1). Taxonomy (GTDB): domain Bacteria; phylum Pseudomonadota; class Gammaproteobacteria; order Methylococcales; family Methylococcaceae; genus CADDZF01. The sequence continues at coordinate 15,251 of CADDZF010000028.1, forward strand.
TTTCCAATTACGGTGAGCCGTCCCCGTACGAGAACAAGACGATCCGCTGGATTGCCGCCAACGCCAAAGCGCCGGCCAATGGCATCTCCTGGACCCCCTTGCACCGGCTGGAAGGCATCATTACGCCGAGCGGGCTGCATTTCGAGCGGCACCACAACGGTGTACCGCAGATCGAACCGGCGCGGCACCGGCTGCTGATTCACGGTCTGGTCAGAAAGCCGCTGTTTTTCTCCATAGACGACCTGCTGCGTTATCCGACGGTTTCTCGGCTTTGCTTCATCGAGTGCGGCGGCAACAGCAACGCCGGCTGGCATGAACAGCCGATGCAGGCGGCCGCCGGTTATTTTCATGGCCTGGCATCCTGCAGCGAGTGGAGCGGCGTGCCGTTGGCCGTGCTACTGGAGGAAGCCGGTCTCGAGCCGGGAGCGACCTGGCTGATCGCCGAAGGCGCCGATGCCATCGCCATGAACGTCAGCATCCCCGTCGCCAAGGCGATGGATGATGCGATATTGGCCCTCTATCAGAATGGCGAGCGGCTGCGTCCGGAGAACGGCTATCCCGTGCGGCTCGTTCTGCCCGGGTGGGAAGGGGTGCTCAACGTCAAATGGCTGCGCCGCCTGCACGCTGCCGAGGCGCCCGTGATGGCGCGCAACGAAACCGCCAAATACACCGAGCTGCTGCCGTCGGGCAAGGCCCGTCAGTTTACGTTCGTCATGGACGCCAAATCGTTGATCACCCACCCTTCGCCGGGCATGTCACTGAACGGCGCCGGACTTTACCAGATCACGGGACTCGCCTGGAGCGGCGGCGGGAAAGTCAGCCGCGTCGAGGTTTCCGCCGACGGCGGCAAGACCTGGGCCGCTGCGGCACTGCAGGAACCGGTGCTGCCGCAGTGCTTCACTCGCTTCCGCATTCCCTGGCGCTGGAGTGGCGCGCCCGCCATCTTGAAAAGTCGCGCATTCGATGAAACCGGCCGGGTGCAGCCCGAGCGCAGCGCTTTGCTCGCCGAGCGAGGCAGCCAAGGTTATTTTCACTATAACGCGATCGTAAGCTGGGCCGTTGCGCCGGATGGGACCATCAGCCATGTCTACGCCTAGACCGTTCCTGCTACTCCCGTTGCTGGGGCTCATCTATACCCCGGTCGGCGGCGTTACCCCGGAAGGCCCACGCCTCGGCCGGCCCGCAGCCGCTGAAGCAATCGCAGAATGGAATCTCAACGTATTTCCAGACGGAACCGGCCTGCCGCCCGGCAGCGGCACCGCGGTCGAGGGCAAACCCATTTACGAGCGCCGCTGCGCGGCCTGTCACGGCGCCGAAGGCGGCGGCGGCAGCGCTGACGAGTTGGCCGGAGGCAACGGCCTCACCAGCGCTCATGCGGACAAAACCATCGGTACCTATTGGCCTTATGCGACGACCGTTTTCGACTTCATCCGCCGTGCCATGCCGCTGGATGCGCCTCGTTCGCTCTCTGATGGCGAGGTCTACGCCGTCACCGCGTACCTGCTCCACATCAACGGCATCATCGGCGCGGGCGATCCGATGAACGCCAACAGCCTGCCCCGAGTGATGATGCCAAACCGGGACGGCTTCATTCGGCTGTATCCGAAGCCTTAAGGCACGGTCGGTGAGCCCGGGGCGCTGGCAGGACCTTAAGACGGCCTACTCGCGGCGCAGATCGAGGGTATACGGATACTCCGGGTCGCACTCGCACGGGCCTTCCAACACGGCCCGGTCGATCAAACCGGTGCTGTGGCCGAAGTTCCAGAAGCGGGCGACGCGACGGGCCTCCGCTTCATTGGCGTTGACCGGGAATACGTCGTAATTGCGCCCGCCGGGATGGGCGACGTGGTAAGTGCAGCCGCCGATCGAGCGCGCGTTCCAGCGGTCGATGATGTCGAGGACCAGCGGCGTATGCACGCCGATGGTCGGGTGCAGGGCGGACGGCGGCTGCCACGCCCGGTAGCGCACGCCAGCGACGTATTCGCCGTGCGTGCCGGTAGCGTGCAGGGGCAACCGGCGCCCGTTGCAGGTCACCACGTACCGCGATTCGGTGAGACCACTGAGCTTAACCTGCAGGCGCTCGACCGATGAATCCACAAAGCGCGCCGTACCGGTAGCCGCGACTTCCTCACCGAGGACGTTCCACGGCTCGATGGCGAATCTCAGTTCCAGTTCGATGTTCCGGTAACGGACGCTGCCGTAGTGCGGAAAGCGGAATTCGAAGAAAGGATCGAGCCAGGATAGCTGGAATGGAAAACCTGCGTCCTGTAGATCGGCCGCGACGTCCTGCATATCGCTGTAAACGAAGTGCGGCAGCAGGTTGCGATCGTGCAGCTCGGTGCCCCAGCGCACCAGATCGCGCTGGTAAGGCGTTTGCCAGAACCAAGCGATCAAGCTGCGCAAAAGCAGCATTTGCACCAGGCTCATGTGGGTATGCGGCGGCATTTCAAACGCCCGCAGCTCCACTAGGCCTAAGCGGCCACTGGCGCTGTCGGGCGAGTACAGCTTGTCGATGCAGAATTCGGCGCGGTGCGTATTGCCGGTGATATCGATCAGGAGATTACGCAGCAGGCGGTCCACGAGCCAGGGCGTCGGCACTTCGACACCGCTTTTCGGCATCTGTTGAAAGGCGATCTCGAGTTCGTATAACTGCTCGTCGCGCCCCTCGTCAACGCGCGGCGCCTGGCTGGTAGTGCCGACGAACATGCCGGAAAACAGATAAGATAATCCGGGGTGATGCTGCCAGTAAGTGATCAGGCTGCGCAGCAAATCCGGGCGGCGCAGCACCGGGCTGTCCAGGGGCGTCGCTCCGCCGATGGTAACGTGATTGCCGCCGCCGGTGCCGGTGTGGCGGCCGTCCAACATGAATTTCTCCGTGCCCAGGCGGCAAAGACGCGCCTGCTGATACAAGGTGGTCGTATTGCGTACCAGATCGTCCCAAGAGGCGGCGGGATGAATGTTGACTTCGATCACGCCGGGATCCGGCGTCACCAGGAGACGCTGCAGACGCGGATCACGCGGCGGCTCGTACCCTTCTATGATCACCGGCAGGCCGAATTCTTCGGCGGTCGCCTCAACCGAGGTTATGAGGTCGAGATAGTGTTCCAGATACATGAGGGGCGGCACGAAGACGTACAGGCGACCTTCGCGGATCTCCGCGCACAGGGCGGTTTGCGAAATGCCGCGGGCGTAGCGCCCGGCGAGATTTTCGTCGTCAGCCTTTTCCTGCTCGTAAACCGGCCGCTGGTCGGGCCCCCGAGCGACCTGATAACTATAGCGACGCGCCACTTCGCCGTAGTAGTCACCAAGCGCCGGCAGCTCCTCGAACAGGCTGCGCTCATGAAATTGTTCCTTTTTCTCGGGCGCTACCCAAAGCAGCGAATCGAGCGGCAGGCGGTATCCCATCGGTGAATCGCCGGGCACTAGAAACATGTGCTGGCGGCGGAATTCCCATTGGCTGCTTTGCCAGGTCTCGGACTGATAGTTCCAGCTCAGCGGTAAGGCATAACCGGCCGGGCGGTTCAAGCCTTCATCGAGCAACCGGGCCAGGCGCCTGCGCTCCAACGAATCCTTGAGATCGGATTTCAGAGGATCGATGTTGCTCGGTAGTGAGGCCTCCTTCCACAAATAGTAAAAACTGTCCTCATAGCCGGCTATCAGATGAGCGGGGGTGACGCCCAGGCGTTTCGCCAGCGACTTGGCGAACGATTCAGCCTGCTCGAGCGTGTGGCCATGATCCTTACTGGTATCGGCCAGAAGCGCGGGATTGCGCCAGACCGGAACACCGTCCCTGCGCCAGAAGCAGCCCAATTGCCAGCGCGGCAGCTCTTCGCCCGGGTACCATTTGCCCTGTCCGTAATAGAGCAGCCCGCCGGGCGCGAAGGCATCCCGCAAACGCCGGATCAGCTCATGCGAGCGTTCGCGTTTATGGGGGCCGTCCGCGTCGGTGGTCCACTGCGCCGAGTTCATGTCGTCGACCGAGACGAAGGTGGGCTCGCCGCCCATGGTCAGGCGCACGTCCTCACGCACCAACAGGGCGTCCACCTGCTGGCCAAGACGATTGATGTCGTGCCACTGTGCCTCGCTATAGGGCTTGGTCACGCGCGGATCCTCGTGGATGCGCTGCACCGAATTGCTGAAACTGAATTCGCTTTCGGTTTCGCCCTCATAGCCGCCGGTGACCGGCGCGGCGCTTGCCGGAGTTGGCGTGCAGGCGAGGGGAATGTGGCCTTCGCCAGCGAACAGGCCGGACGTGGGATCGAGGCCGACCCAGCCGGCCCCGGGAATATAGGCCTCGGCCCAGGCGTGCAGGTCGGTAAAATCCTGTTCCGGACCGGAGGGCCCGTCCAGCGATTTGACGTCCGCCGCCAATTGCACCAGATAGCCCGACACGAACCGGGCCGCCAGCCCGAGCTGGCGGAGAATCTGCACCAGTAGCCAGCCCGAGTCGCGACACGAGCCCAGCGCTTTGTCCAGCGTGTCTTCGCAGGACTGGACGCCCGGCTCCATACGGATCGTATAGCCGACATCCTGCCACAGACGCTGGTTGAGCCCGACCAGAAAATCGATGGTACGCATCTTCGATCTATCCACTGCGGACAACCAGGCACCCAGCTTAGGGCCGGGTTCACTGACCTCCAAATAAGGCGCGAGCTCGCTCTGCGCTTGCGCATCGTACTGAAATGGATAGTGCTCGGCATAATCCTCGATGAAGAAATCAAAAGGATTGATCACCGTCATGTCGGCGACCAGACCGACGTCGACCGATAATTCCCGGCTTGGTTCGGGAAAGACGACCCGGGCCTGATAGTTGCCGAACGGGTCCTGCTGCCAGTTGATGAAATGCTGCTCTGGTTTGATCTTGAGCGAATAGGCCTCGATCGGCGTCCGGCTGTGCACGGCGGGACGCAGCCTGAAAATGTGCGGCGATAAGGCTACCGGCCGTTTATAGGCGTAGCGTGTCCTGTGGTGGATGGCGACGCGAATGGTCATGAAGGAATCCTCTTGTGATCGAAACTGCGCTAATCCAGAATGGCGCGACGTCTCAGTGATGAAGGTCGGCCGCTTGCTGGGCCGGCTTTTCTTGTTGCTGTTCCCAGTCAAAGCGCGGCAACGTGTTAATGGTCTGTTTGAGCCCCTCGTTCCAGCACTGTTGCAGCGATGCGTAGAAGGGCGATGTCGGCGTCAGTTTGAGATAGTGGCTGAGCTGCATGCTGTCCTTGACATAAAACACCAGTTCGATCGGAGGCCCTACCGAGACGTTGCTCCGCATGGTGGAATCCAAGGACACCAGGGCACAGCGAGCCGATTCCTCGAGACTGGTGGTCGAGCGGATAATGCGGTCCAGAATGGGTCTTCCGTACTTGGTTTCGCCGATTTGCAGGAAAGGGGTTTCCGAAGACGCCGTGATGTAGTTTCCTTGCGGATAAATCAGGTAGATTTCGTGCTCCTTGTCCGCGATCTGGCCGCCGAGGATAAAGCTGGCTTCGCCGCTGAACCCGCTTCTCCGCATGGCGGCGATGTGCTGTTCCTGCACTTCGGTACTGAGATAGCCGATGTAGTTGGCGGCGTCGAATAGGTACTCCACTTTGTTTAAACTGTTCGCGGCGTCGGGGTCGTCCAGATCCCGCTGGATCAGGTTCATGATGGCCTGGGTAGTGGCCAAACTGCCCGCTGCCAGCAGCACCATTTGTCGATCGCCGCGAAGGTTGAAATGATGCATCTTGCTATAAACATTTGCATAATCTACGCCAGCGTGCGTGCGCGAATCGGAAGCAAACACCAAGCCGTCATTCACCCGTATGGCAAGACAATAAGTCATATTTTCCCCTTACCGTTGATTACCGATGCTCCGGCCTGGCTCGAGGACATAACGCCCGAGATTGGCATTCCAGAAAGCTGGGGTTCAATGCACATCGTAGGTGCGCCGTTAAATTGGTTTGCCCCAGGATAGGGCTCTCGCTCCCCAAGTCTCGCAGAATAAGAGATTCCAAGGCGCCTAAGGATATAACCGAATACGGTGATTTTGAAAATGATTCTGGATATTAGGAGATATTCTGACGTCAGTATTAAAAATAAGCCCTTAAGGCTCAGCGAATGAGTCCATGGAAGCTGGCTTGGAACTTGCTGCCTGTCCAAGGCGGCTCAAGGTGATGGCACCGCCGCCGGGACCCAGCATGTCTTTCCAGCATCGCGAGGGCATAATACCTTAAATCCCTTGACTTATCAGGACACCGAGCATGGCCGTCGATTGGCAGAATTATTGTACCGAGGGTTACTTCGACGAATTGATATTGAATAATGATAAAGCCCGTAATGGTATCCAGCCCCTGGTCGATTATCTGAACTCCCTCAGCCAAGAAGATCTCCAGGAACGTAAGAATGCCGCCGAAGTGGCCATTCTTGCCATGGGCATTACCTTCACCGTCTATACCGAAGCCGAGGGCTCGATCGATCGCGCCTGGCCATTCGACATCATTCCACGAATTCTCACCCGCAAGGAATGGGATGGTATTGAACGCGGACTGCGACAGCGCGTCAAGGCGCTGAATCTGTTTATCGATGATATCTATCACGAGCAGAAGATCATAAAGGATAAAGTCTTTCCAGCCGAACTATTGGCCGACTCGAGAAATTTCCGTCCCGAATGTGTTGGCGTCGACCCTCCACTGGGTGTCTGGGCGCACGTGTGCGGTTCCGATCTGGTGCGCGACAAGGACGGCACCGTGTACGTGCTCGAAGACAATCTAAGGGTCCCCTCTGGCGTATCGTACATGCTGGAGAACCGCCAGGTCATGAAGCGGGTGTTTCCCGAACTGTTCGAAAATTACAGCATCCTGCCGGTGGATGATTATCCGTCTCAGTTGTACAATTGTCTCGCCTCCATTGCGCCTTGTCCGATGGAGCACCCCGTCGTCGCCGTACTGACGCCTGGCATGTACAACTCGGCCTATTTCGAACATTCTTATCTTGCCCAACAAATGGGCGCCGAATTGGTAGAAGGCGGCGATCTGGTGGTTGCCGAAGACGATTGCGTGTATATGCGCACCATTGAGGGGCTAACCCGGGTTCATGTCATCTATCGCCGCATCGACGATCTGTTCCTCGATCCCGAAGTGTTCGACAAGGAATCCTTACTCGGCGTAGCCGGTCTCATGCGGGCCTGGAAAAAAGGCAATGTGGGCTTGGCTAATGCCCCTGGCGCGGGGGTCGCAGACGACAAGGTGGTCTATACCTACGTTCCCGAGATGGTCAAATACTATCTGGGTGAAGAGATTATCCTTCCAAACGTACCGTCCTACCGCTGCGTGAATCGCAAAGAACTGGAATATGTGCTGGCCAATCTGGACAAACTGGTCGTCAAACCGGCTAACGAATCGGGAGGTTACGGCATACTGATAGGCCCGCAGTCCAGCGCCAAGGAGCGCGAGCAGTTCGCCCGCATGATTCGCAAAGATCCGCGCAACTATATGGCGCAACCCCTGTTGACGCTTTCCACCACCCCTACTCTGATCAGCGAGCACGTCGAACCGCGCCACGTCGATTTGCGCCCGTTCATTCTTTCCAGCCAGGAGATCAACGTCACCACCGGCGGGCTCACGCGCGTCGCCATGCGCAAAGGCTCGACGGTGGTCAACTCCTCGCAGGGTGGTGGCAGCAAGGATACCTGGATCATCGATCTGGAGATCGAATAATGGTGATGTTATCCCGGGTTGCCGAACACGTTTACTGGATGGCCCGCTATATCGAGCGAGCGGAAAACACGGCGCGACTGATCAGCGTCAACAGCAACCTCTTGCTCGATCTGCCCCGCAAAGTGAGGCCTGGCTGGCTGCCTCTGATCGCGATTACCGCCAGCGATGAGCTTTTTCACAGTCTGTACAGCGACGCCGACGAGCGCAGCGTGATCAAATTTTTGATCAGCGATACCCGTAATCCGTCCTCGATCCTGAGTTCGCTACAGTCTGCTCGCGAGAACGCCCGTACCATCCGCGACACCACACCGCGGGAAGGCTGGGAGCGTCTGAACGAACTTTACTTGCACGCCACCGCACAGGCCGCCGCCGGACTTTCGCAGAAAAAACGCTTTAGCTATCTCAAATCGATCATATTCAGCACCCAGCAGATCACCGGGCTCATAGCCGGCACCATGAACCACGACGCGAGCTATAGCTTCGTCTGTCTCGGTAGTAATCTCGAACGCGCCGACATGACGACACGCATTATCGACGTGCGCTCGGCCAATCTGATTCCGGACCAGGATGAAGCGCTGCAGCCCTTCGAAAACATACAGTGGATGAGCGTGTTGAAGTCGTTGACGGCTTATCAGATGTACCGTAGAGCCATGCAGTCTGCGATACGCTGCAGTGAAGTATTGACATTTCTTCTGAAAAATCCCGAGTTTCCGCGTACCGTTTATCATTGCCTGGGTGAAGCGCAAGCTCATCTGGAGAGCCTGCCGCACAATGATTTGCCGCTCCGCTCGCTGCTGAACCTTAGGCGGATCGTCAATGACGTCGATACGCACGCCATGAACTCTAAGGACCTTCACGCCTTCATCGATAATCTGCAGATCGGTCTGGGACAGCTGCACAATCAGATTTGCGCCAGCTATTTCCGCGTGGAAACCGGTCAGCAACAGATACAAAGCCAATAAATCGCTCGCCGGTATCCCGCCGGACGCGGTTGCGCTTCCCGCTCGAGGCGAGATCATTGTATCCACAGCGCCTCGAAGCTCTATCCACCGTCCTTACCGCTTAAGGACGCGAGGCTTTCCACTGCGCGCCTGCCCTAGCAAGCAGCTGCGTTGCCAAAGGCGGGACTTCTGTTTACTCCCCTGTGCCTTTTATCGAGAATAGGTCCTGCCGTACTATGCCAAGCACTGTTTCAGAATGTCGCTATTTTCAGGTTGAGGAGAATCCGATGACCGATTACAAAAAATATGTGTGTACCATTTGTGGTCATATATACGACGAAGCGGAGGGCGATCCGGAAAACGGTGTAGCGCCCGGAACCCGCTGGGAAGACGTACCGATGGAGTGGGTATGTCCCGATTGCGGCGCCAGCAAACTCGATTTTGTCCTAGAAGAGGACATCAGCGACTGAAGCGGCAACCGGCACGCGGCCTTGAGATCTCATTGGTGGTCGAGCGGGGCTGGCCAAAACCCTGAATTTCAGCCCCTCGTTAGGGGGATGGCAAGGTGAAAAGATGAGCATGCAGATCGTCATCGTTGGTTCCGGCATTGCGGGTATCACGTGCGCTGAAGAACTGCTGAAGCTGAGGCCCGACATGGAAGTCCGCGTGCTGACGCAGGAAACGCGCGGTTATTATTCGAGGCCACTGTTGTCCAATGGCTTTACCCGGGACAACATCGAAAGCACGATCATCCTGCGCTCGTTCGAAACGCTGGCCAAATCGGGCATCAAGCTCGAGGCGGGGGTGAATGTCACGGCCGTGAAGCGCGACGCTAGAGCCGTCGTCTATCAAAGGAGTGGCGACGAATGCGTCCTGTCCTACAACAAGCTGGTTCTGGCCCAGGGATCGGCAGCCTTGATACCGCCGCCGTTCCGCTCGCAGGAAGCCTTGTTCAACGTGTTAAACAGCCTTTCTGATTTGATCCTGTTGCGGCGGCGCCGGACCGCGCTTAGGGAAGCCGGGGACACGCCGCGCTGGGCCATCATAGGAGGCGGATTGATTGGCTGCGAGGTAGCGTCCGATCTGGTCAAAGCCGGCGATCGGGTCACCCTGTTCCATGCCCTGCCGCGGCTGATGGAACGTCAACTGGTGGAAGAGGATTCGGCAACCCTGCTCCAGGTCCTACAGGATTCCGGCGTCAAGGTATTATTAAACTGCGCGGTTCAGGGCATCCAGAAGAAGGATGACTGCCTGGCCGTGCTGGCTGATGGGGAAACTTACCCGGATTTTCACACCATCATCGTCGCTTGCGGGTTCAAGCCCAGGATTACGCTGGCGCAGTCGGCGGGCATCACCACTCAGCGGGGCATTGTCGTAGACGATTTTCTGACCACCTCGGACACTTCGATATGCGCTGCCGGTGATGCGGCCGAAAGCGCCAACGGCAAGCTGTACGCCTACGTCACCCCGGTGCGCAGCCAAGGCTTATGGCTCGCGCAATACCTGGCTGGGCGCACGAGTACGCCTTGGCAACCGCCTTTCTTTAAACCGAAAGCGAAGGTCCACGGCTTCAACGCTGCCCATCCCTACTTATTTTGATTATCCCGCCTGCATTCGCGTCGCGGTATCAGCGGGGCAATTTGGTGGCTTCCTCTGGTCTTGAATAATCGACACCGACGCTGACGATAAAGCTCGAAGCCTCTTCGATACTCAACTGCGATTTGACTACCCTGGATTCGTTCACGATGATGGTAAACCCCGAGGTTGGGTTGGGCGACGTTGGTACATAAAGGATATACCAGTCTTTTTCCTTATTGGTCACGTAGGCGGGCACCCATAATCCATCGTTCGGATACTCGATATATACCACTTCCTTTTTACCCGATTCACCATCGCTGCTAAACATGTTCATGATCTTTTTCGATACCCGGTATATCGTGTTGAGTAAAGGTATCTTTCCAATGAACAAATCGAAAGCCGTGATGATGATGGAGCGCCTGCGCTTTACGATCGAATACCCTATATAGCACAAGAAGACGATGATGACGAAAAACAGAATGAAGGTGGCTAAATAGCTGTCCGAATAACCATATATATTGAAAAATATGGCGGTGGCTATATTTTTTAGCCACACCACGATCTGGATAACGATAGCGATGGGCAGAACCGCCAATACCCCGAGCAAAAAATATTCAGAATATCTTTTTAGATACGATCTCATACTCTCTCCTTTGTTATCGAGCCACGTTCATTCAGCATAGTTATACCGTATTTATTTATTTTTGATAAAGCACGACTAAGCGCGTTCGCAAAACCGATTTGAACACTGTGCGGTAAGCTTGTGCCCCCATCCCCCGCCATGACCGCTGCCCATGCCTTGCCGAATCCAGTTGACCGACGCCGAGCGCTTGACCTTGGAAGAA
>CADDZF010000029.1 GCA_902812445.1 Methylococcaceae bacterium
TGCGCCCCCGGATTTTCACCTGCTCATTGCCAGCGGCTGCATCCGCGTGGCGCGCGGACCGAAGGAGAACCGGGCACGCCCGGCCGTCGATCCACTATTCCGCTCGGCCGCCAACGTCTATGGATCGCGGGTGATCGGCGTCGTGCTCACCGGGGCGCTCGACGACGGCACTGCCGGGCTGCTGGCGATCAAGCAGAGGGGCGGCGTGGCGATGGTGCAAGATCCGCGAGACGCGGTTTCTCCGAGCATGCCGCAAAATGCGCTAGAAAACGTCGAAGTCGATTATTGCCTGCCGCTGGTGAACATTCCATCCGCGCTCGTGCGGCTCGTCGGTGAGTCAGCGCAGCCAGAAAATCGTCGCCTTCCCCCACCTCCCCCAGGTTCCGCCGCCATTGAAACTGCAATTACGGAGGCAGTGATGACCGATATGGAGAAGATTGACGTCGTGGGGAAGCCTTCGGCCTACAGCTGCCCTGAGTGCAACGGGACATTATGGGAGATTCAGGACGGCGAACTGCTACGGTTCCGCTGCCGCGTCGGACATGGCTACTCGCCTGAAAACCTGATCGCAGAGCAGTTTGAAGCACTGGAGAGCTCCCTCTGGGCGGCGGTACGCGCCCTCGAAGAGAGAGCTTCACTGCTGCGTCACCTAGCTGAACAGTCGCGCGCGCGCCACCACAACGCGATTTTTACGCGCTATCAAGAGCGAGTCCAAGAGGCCGAGCACAACGCCGCTGTGCTACGCGAGCTATTACTGAAGAACGGACCCGTCGGCGGAGAGGCTCAGGCGCTGTCTTAAACAGCCGCCCAGGGACGAGGGGCATGGCGATGCCGTCGACATCACAAGCAGTGCCCGAGCGATGGCGGACGCCGCACCTATCGTCGATCGGATTGGTGCCTGCGGGCCGACCGTGATTTTGCCCACGCCGTGACGGGGTGCGAGGCCAGGTTGTCGCAGATGACGAGATCGCCCGCCCACCAAGGTAGTGGTTTGCCGGCACCCGCCCCGCACTCGCGGAACACTTTGTGCTCTTGTGCGTTGATAAGGATCAGTTGCAGAATCAGCTTTACGCCGGTCGGGCTCACACCGGCCTCCTCCCGACTCAAGTTACCAAGATTGGCAAGACTTAAGCGACCTGATTGGTGGAACAGGATACTAGCAAATCTCAACGGAAGCGCGAAAGCACGGCTTTGCAGAGAGTCGGTGCAGAGCTGATCGAATTGTCCAAAGGCCAGCTTGATCGGCTTGATCTGCCGGTAGCCGTTTTCGAGGCGGTGATGTCGGCGCAAGCCATCCGCCAGCGAGGAGCGCTGAAACGCCACGTGAAATATATCGGCAAATTGCTGAGAGGCCTGGATTCCACGCCTATTTGCGAGGCATTAGATCGATTGCGAAATGAAAGCGGGCAGGTGGCGCGCTTACATCATGAGGCCGAGCGCTGGCGCGATCGCTTGTTGGCAGAAGGCGAGAAAGGCGTCAGCCCTTTTGTCGCGTCCTATCCCGAGGCCGATCCGCAGAAGCTCGAGCAGCTTATTGGTAACGCGCATAAGGAAAGCGCACATGGCGGGCCGCGGCGCTCGGCAAGAGCACTTTATCGCTATTTGCGAGCGTACATCGAGGCGTCTTCAAGTCCTTGAATCCACGACTCGAATGGCCGGAACAGAACGGCCGATGGCGCGGGTCCGGCTTGACATCTGCCAAGAGAGCCGCATCTTAAAATACCGCCGGCGTTCCCGTTCGTATCCCCTTAGCCAGCCGCGGTCTTGGAAGGCAAGAGACTGATTCGTTTCAGTTATCCTTGGTGAAAGGCAGAACTTCTATGGCTTCGTTGAATTCGGAAAAAGGGAACGGCTTCTTTTCTGTGTTATAGGTCAGAAAAAGGATCACCTGATAGACATAAACGGCCAGCGTTCTTCCCAGCTCGAGCGCGTGCTCGTTCGGTGCACCGGTTAACAGGTGGGTGGCTATCTGGAACAACATCACGAACCAGGTAATCAACTTTACGAAACCCAGGATGAAGAGAAAAACAGCCATGAAAAAAAGCCGTTTCCAGGTACTCGTCTTGACTAAGTTTTTATTGATGCCGTTGTTCATGGGAGCGATCGCTTCGGGTAGGTGTCGATGAGGCTGGTTTCAGCCCTGCTGCAAAAGGTTGCGCAAGTCGATGGTTGCTGCATTGGCGCGCGCAATATAGTTGGCCAGCGTCAGTGAATAATTGGCGAATATGCCGAATCCGCCGCCATTGAGTATCAACGGGCTCAGAATGGGCTCCTGAGCTTGCTCGAGCTCGTGGATGATCGATTCCAAAGAAACCAGCGCCGTCTTATTGCCGAGGATCTCTCTGAAGTCGAACTCGACCGCCTTGAGAATGTGCATGGTCGCCCAGGTATAGCCGCGCGATTCATAGAACACATCGTCGATATCCCACCACGGCGTCTTGGCGATAACGGGACGTCGCTCGTCCACATTGCTGATCTGCCGGCCCTCGCCCGCGCTGGCGCTCAAGCGGTTAGACAGGCTGCCTAGTCGCTTTTCGAGTATTTCGAGGTATTGACGCAAGTTGTCGGCGCGAGCGAAGAACTCGGCGTCCTTGCGCATCAGCCGCGCCATGTAGCTTTTCATCGCATTGATGCCTTTCTCATACTCCGATTCTGATGAAGGAAGCTGCCAGGAGTTGTGATCGAAATAGAAAAATGGCTCGGCGATGGCCAAATCCGGATCTTCCTTGGACTGCGACTGCGAGCGCGCGATGTGGTTGCGCAGAGCCGAGGTTGCATCGCGCAGCGCTATCAATGTGCCCACCTCCCAGCTCGGCATATTGTCTTCCAGCACGCCCGGCGGAAAGATGTCATTGGCCAGAAAGCCGCCCGGTTTATAAAGTAGAGTTTCGGCGATATGCTCGAGCGTGCTGGCGTATGCGTAGCCGATGGGTAATTCGTCCGGATTGGTGACCTTCGCATTTTCCAGCGCAACCGCCATGAAATCGAATTTATCCGGCTCTTCTCCCCAATACTCGCCAATAATGAGAAACATGACGATGAAAACGAAGGAAAGCACGCTGATCGTCCACGCCAGGCCTTTTTCCTTCATGGTCTTGGGATGCAAAGCGCCGCCCAAGCTCTTGCCGATCCTCTGGAGGCGGTTCGTTGATTTCTGAGGCACGACTGACATAGTTGTTTCCGTGATAACGGCTAGGAATCCGGCAAACAGCTTACCAAAAAATGAGCTATTCCGTGCGGATATTCAGCGATCCCGCTTTTTGGCGCGCGGGTGCGTCCGCTCATAGACGATCGCAAGGCGTTGAAAATCGAGGTGCGTATAGACCTGGGTCGTGCTGATGTTGGCATGTCCGAGCAACTCTTGGACGGCTCGCAAGTCACCGCAGGATTCCAGCAGATGGCTGGCAAACGAATGCCTGAACATATGCGGGTGTAGGTGCTGCAGCAATCCAAGCTCCTTGCAGCGGACTCCCAGCCGGGCCTGGATCGTGCGATTGGAGATGCGCTTGCCACGGCCGCTGATGAACAGGGCCGGTTCGTGGGCTCCCGCGCAGTTGCAGCGCAATTCCAGCCAACGGACGACGGCCTCACAGGCCTTGCTGCCGACAGGCAACTGGCGCGCCTTGCGTCCTTTACCCTGGCGTACCCTGAGCGAACGATCCTTCAGATCGATGTCTTCGAGATCGAGCCCTGCTAACTCGCTCAGGCGCAGACCTGAGGAATAGAACAGCTCCCACATGGCTGCATCACGGATTTCGAGTCCGCTCTCCGGGCTATTGTCGAGAAAGCCGTTGATCTCGTCGATGTCCAGCACTTTGGGTAAGCGGCGCGCCGTCTTGGGAGCACGCACGCTGCGTGCGGGATTGTGAGAGGCCAGGCGTTCCTTGATCAGATAATTGAAAAAGCTGCGGATCGAAGACAGTTCACGCTGCAGGCTGCGACCGGCCAGTCCGGCGCGATGGCGTTCTGTGATGTGCTGACGCAGATGATGATCTTGCAGCTCATGCCAGCAACCGATGTGTTGTGCTTCACAAAAGTGGCGCAAGCGCTCCAGGTCGCGGGCATAATTGGATAGTGTATGCGTCGATGCGCGCTGTTGGTAGCGCAGCCGCTCGAAGAAACTGACCAGCTGGCGATCGGCTTCAGGCACCATCGGCGCTATGGCTTTCGCGCAGTAGACCAGCCAGGCGGGCGGCGACGATCTCGCCCATCTGGGCGAGAAATGCATGACTCACGGCCGGATCGTAACGGTTTTTGGACCGGGAGCCGAGTGCGAGCAAACCATTTAAACCGCCATGACGCAGTGGGATGAGGGCGCAGGAATGAATATGGCGGGCGTCCTCGCCGAAGAGAAATCCGGCTTGAACCTGCTTTAGCGGGCCGCACTCCGGTTTCTTGGCATGGATCAAGCGCTGAAAATGAGCCGATTCGGGAAGCTTGGGATCGAGAAACAGAGCGCCCATGGCGTTTTCCAACCTTTCCCGGCGAGGGCTAAGAATGCGCGTGGCGACATAGTCGGCCTGAAAATATTCATGCAGTGCCCACTCGAGGTTGGCGAGCGCGCCCTCGAGCGTTGTCGTATCCATTACTGCCAGTATCAGCTGCTGGATTCGGTAAAACAGCGCATCGTTCTCCCGCGCGATCTGCACGATTTGATGCAATTGCTGCTGCAAGGTACGATTCGTGTCGCGCAACAAAGCGATCTGACGCGCGATCAACGAGACCGCCTCGCCACAAGGATGAGGAATTGTGATGCTTTCCAGCAGGTCCAGATGACGGGAGAAAAAATCCGGGTGGCGGATCAGATACTCCGCCACGGCCTTCTCCGCTAGGGTCGTCGGATTTCGCTTCTGTAGGTTCATTGAATTGACGGCTCGATAGTTCCTTCAAAAACCGAGACTGCCGGGCCGCTCATAAAAACAGGCGTGTCGCGGCCTTGCCAGCCGATCGTAAGATACCCGCCGGGCAGCTGGACCTCGACCGGGCTTTGCAAGCGTTTCTGCTCGATGCCTACGACGGCGGCGGCGCAAGCACCGCTGCCGCAGGCGAGGGTTTCGCCGGCGCCCCGCTCGAAGACGCGCAGCCGAATATGCTGCACGTCCTGAATCTGCATGAATCCGATATTGGCTCCCTGCGGAAACAAGGAATGCCGCTCCAGCAATGGCCCGAGCAGCTTGACAGGCGCTATCTCGATGTTTGGCACGGTCAGCACGGCGTGAGGGTTGCCGATGGACACTGCGCCGAACTCCCATTGGTTTCCATCAACGGTAACCGTGTACTCTGCAGCCTCTCGTTGCATGAACAAAGGTATTTTTGCCGGTGCGTGTTTTGGTATGCCCATATTGACGGCGATGTTACCATCGGCCAGATGGTGAAGTAAAAGCGGGCCGGCGCCGGTTTCGACGCGGATGTCGTCTTTGCGGCACAGCCCTTTTTCACGCGCAAAACGGGCAACGCAACGGGCGCCGTTGCCACACTGGAAGACTTCGCCGCCATCGGCATTGAAGATGCGGTAGCGGAAATCCGCATCGGCGCTGAGCGGCGATTCAACCAGTAATAGCTGATCACAACCGACGCCATAATGGCGATCTGCCATTCGTCGCATCTGTGCGGCATTTAAGTCGACTCGCTGGTGGATCGCGTCAATGACGATGAAATCGTTACCGAGTCCGTGCATTTTGGTGAATTTCAGCATCATTCGTTCACGAGGTGTTCGCCGCGCCAAAGCTGTGGGACGGTTTCCCGCTCGCGGACTAAGTGCGTTTTATCGCCATCGACCATGATCTCGGGAGGGCGCGGGCGCGAATTGTAATTGGAACTCATGGAAAAACCGTAAGCGCCGGCGGAGCGTACGGCGAGCAAGTCTCGGTTTTTCAGGCTGAGCTCGCGCTGCCGGCCGAGGAAATCGCCGGTTTCACAAACCGGCCCGACGATATCATAGTTTTTTGTGTCGGCGTCGCACTCCTGTTGAACCGGGACAATGGCGTGCCAAGCATCGTAGAGTGCCGGACGGATGAGGTCGTTCATGGCGGCGTCGACGATGGCGAAGTGCTTGCCGTCGTTGGACTTGAGATATTCGACCCGGGTCAACAGTATGCCGGCGTTGCCGGTGATGGCGCGACCCGGCTCGAGCAATAAATCATAGCGTGCATCGCCCAAGCGGTCGAGCAGCGCATTGGCGTATGCGGACGGTTCCGGAGGTTGCTCATCGCGGTAGCGAATGCCGAGGCCCCCGCCGATATCAAGATGGTGGAGGCAGATGCCTTGCCGATCGAGCTCATTGGCGAGCAGGAGCACGCGATCGAGCGCGTCTAGAAAAGGCCTTGTGGTAGTCAGTTGCGAGCCGATGTGACAGCCGATGCCGATGACCTGAAGATGGGGCATGGCGGCGGCGCGCCGGTATTCGGCAACTGCCTGGCGTATATCGATGCCGAATTTGTTTTCCCTGAGTCCAGTCGAAATGTAAGGGTGCGTCCGGGCGTCCACATCGGGATTGACGCGTAGTGCAACCGGCGCTCTGCTGCCCAGTTCGCCGGCGATGCGGTTCAGACGATACAGCTCCTCGATGACTTCGATGTTAAAGCAGCGGATGCCGACTTCCAGGGCGCGGCGCAGTTCATCTTCCCGCTTGCCGACGCCGGAGAACACAATTTTTTGCGGCTCGCCGTGAGCCGCCAGTACGCGCTCGAGCTCTCCTATGGACACGATGTCGAAGCCCGAACCCAGATGCGCCAGCACGTTCAGCACGGCGAGATTGGAATTGGCCTTCACGGCGTAGCAAATGAGGTGCGATCGCCCCGCGAACGCCTGATCGAACGCTCGCCACTGATCCTGGAGTGTCGCGCGCGAATAGATATAGCAAGGCGTGCCATAACATTCGGCAATGGTGGCGACGGATACCTCTTCCACATACAGCGCGCCGTCGCGATAAGCAAAGTGGTCCACGATCAGCGCTTCTCGTCCTGGGCGGGTCCTTGCTTGGGCGGCAGGTAGAGCGGGCCTTTTTGTCCGCAGGCTGCGATGACGCCGAACAGTAGTATGATGGCGAGACCGCGCTGCAGTGTGATTTTCGGATTCATGTTCTCTTGCAATCGACGGAGTGATCGGCTGACGCTTACCGGCTGGCTCTACAGGAGCAGAAATTCGATGGCGGTGGGTAGTTTAATCCAAATACTGTTTTTCCCCAACGTGAATGCCGGTTCGGGCTGGATGAGATTAACCTATAGCGTAGGGGGACGACGTCTTGACTATCAGCGTATTCGACATTTTCAAAATTGGCATAGGCCCGTCCAGCTCGCACACGGTTGGCCCGATGATAGCGGCCTATCAATTCGTAAGCGGCTTGCGTGATGAAGCTATTCTGCATAAAACCGATGCCGTGACGGCGGAGCTGTTCGGCTCGCTTGGCGCCACGGGCAAGGGACACGGCAGCGACAAGGCGATCATGCTGGGTTTTGCCGGCGAACTCCCGGACGCGGTCGATCCTGACCGCGTGCCGGAAACGCTAGCCGGTATCCGCGAGGCCGGCATCATTGAGCTCTTGGGCGATCGCCCGATCGTTTTCGACGAGACCCGCCATCTAATGTTCCGTCCCCGTGAGTTGCTTCCCCATCATCCGAACGGTATGCGTTTCACCGCTTATGCTAGCGATGGCTCGATGCTGCTGAGCAAGGATTATTACTCGGTGGGTGGCGGTTTTGTGATCGGCCCGGAAGCTATGTCCGCCGACCGGGTGCATGAGCCGGTCAGTCGGCCGCCTCATTGTTTTAAAAGCGCGGCCGAGCTGTTGCAACGATGTGCTGAGCGCCGCTGCACCATTAGTCGGCTGATGTTGGACAACGAACAAAACCGGCATGGTGAAAGCGCGATTCGCCATGGCCTGCTAACTATATGGCGGGCCATGCAGGATTGTGTCGAGCGCGGCTGCCGTCAGGAGGGCATTTTGCCCGGCGGTATGCGCGTCAAGCGCCGCGCTGCCGGACTTTATCGGCAATTGAACAAAGAGGCGGCGCAGACCCGTACGCCATTGGTCGAAATGGACTGGGTGAACCTGTTTGCCTTGGCCGTGAACGAAGAAAACGCCGCCGGCGGTCGTGTGGTCACCGCGCCGACCAACGGCGCAGCGGGCATCATTCCCGCGGTACTGCATTATTACGTGCGTTTTTGCCCTGGCGCCGATGATGACGGCGTCATTCGCTTTCTGTTGACTGCCGGCGCAATCGCCATTCTGTACAAGGAAAACGCCTCGATTTCGGGTGCCGAGGTCGGCTGTCAAGGGGAAGTCGGCGTCGCCTGCTCGATGGCCGCCGGCGCGTTGACCGAAGTGCTCGGAGGCACCCCGGAACAGGTCGAGAATGCCGCCGAAATCGGCATGGAGCACAATCTTGGCTTGACCTGTGACCCGGTCGGCGGCCTGGTGCAGGTGCCGTGTATCGAACGCAATGCAATGGGTGCGATTAAGGCGATCAATGCGGCGCGCATGGCCTTGCGTGGCGACGGTACCCACTTTGTCTCTCTCGACAAGGTGATTAAGACAATGCGGGAAACCGGCGCAGATATGAAAACAAAGTACAAGGAGACCGCGCGCGGCGGTTTGGCCGTTAATGTCATCGAGTGCTAGGACGGATAAATGGGGCTGCTTTTCGCTACCCTGCTGTAATCACCTCAAATTTTGCACACCTGCGACCATGAACGGCACGGCGATGACAGTAGCAGGCCCAACGATCGCGTCATGATGCCCATCCCCCCTCAACCCGAGCGCTCGGAGCAGTCACCCGGCGGAAAAAGCCAGAATGAGACGCACTGTGGCGCAGGCAATGAATGCCGTGCGCGCCTGTTAACCGGGTGAGTCGCTTTGCGCGAACAGCATGGACAAAATCAGGTTGCCCAATAGCGCCAGCTCTATCGAGGCGATGTCGCGATACGCTGATCGGCGGTAATCTCGTCAGTGAAACTTGCGCTCACGGGCTAATTTTTCTATTGTTTCGCGTTCCTGACCGCTTGTCATGCCGAACCGTATAAGGCCGGCAGCACTGAATCAAATCCATGGCGCGCATATGAATTCGAATGCACTAAAAGGCACCTACGTGGCTGTCAAAAACCGCTTACAGGCGGCACCACTTTACCAACGCCATGCGAAGCTCCCACCTCCTGTCCGCGCGTTGATTGCATCCGGCTTACTGGCGCTCCTTCTGGGCGCGGTTCTAACGGCGATTTATTTTTACGTAAGCCGGATTGTCGCGATCGGGTTCCTCGCCAGCCTACTGGCGGGACTGGCCACCGGATTGGGCGCACTGCCGGCGCTGTTTTTCAAGCACGTTTCCTTGAGAACACTCAATATGATGTTGGGCGGAGCCGCCGGGGTGATGCTTGCCGCGACGTCCTTTGCCCTTATCGTGCCGGGGATCCAATATGGCAACCAGGTGTGGCCGGGCAACGGAGTTTTTGTCGTCGCGGCCGGCATGCTGGTCGGTGCGCTGTTTCTTGAGCTGGCCGATCGCTGGGTGCCGCACGAGCATTTTTTTAAATATCATGCCGATGTGGGCGCTTCGCTGAGAAAGGTCTGGCTGTTTATCCTAGCGATTACGCTGCATAATTTTCCCGAGGGTCTGGCCGTGGGTGTCAGTTTCGGTTCGGGAGACAAGCACAACGGGATCGTTCTCGCGACGGCGATTGGCCTGCAAAACATACCGGAAGGGCTTGCCGTTGCGCTGCCTCTGGTCGGATTGGGTTACGATCGGCGCAGAGCCGTCTTGATTGGCACTCTGACCGGCTTAGTCGAGCCTCTCGGGGGTCTGCTTGGTGTCGCGGCGGTATCGGTATTTTATCCACTGCTGCCGACGGGCATGGCGTTTGCCGCGGGCGCCATGCTGTTCGTCATCGCTGATGACATCATTCCGGAGACCCAATCCAAGGGCAAAGCCCGGCCGGCAACCTTCGCCTTGATCGCCGGATTCATCGTCATGATGGTGTTGGATAATGCGCTGGGTTAGCCGGGCCGTTTGAATGCCCGGTCACTTTTCCCGCGAACTGGCCACCTGGCTCACGGTTCATGGACTGTCCGGCGGTGTGCTCGAATGGGGCGCGACTTCCGCCACGGCCTTTGTGGTGATTGCTGCCGCCGAACTGGGTGATAAAAGCCAGCTCGTGTGCATGTCGCTGGCGGCCCGTCACCAGCCATTGCCAGTGTTGCTCGGGGCCTTCGTGGCGTTTGCTGTGCTTAACCTGATCGCTGTTCTATTCGGCGCCGCGGTTGCCCGCTGGGTGCCGGAAGCGATCGTCGCGGTCCTAGTTGCCCTCTTGTTTGGCGCCTATGGGCTCTATATGCTGTGTGCCGAGCAAACAGATACGACGCAAACGCTCGTAGAAAAAAGCGGACACGGCGTTTTTCTGACGACGTTTCTGATGATCTTCGTCGCCGAGTTCGGCGACAAGACTCAGATCGCCGTCGCCGGACTCAGCAGTTCCGCTCTGGCGGCGCCGGTATGGATAGGCTCCACCCTGGCCCTGAGCGCGACTTCCGCGCTCGGCGTATGGGCGGGGCGCACACTGCTGAAGCGCATCCCGATACGATCGTTGCACCGGGTCGGCGGCGTTATTTTCATCGCACTGGCTGTCTATGCTGCATTGCGCGCGATTCCCACCGCGTACATCGATCGGCTGCGCACCGTAGTCGATGCGCTGTAAAGGCGGCTCCGAGAAAGCCCGGCCGGTCGATGCGAGCAAGCGGCCCGTATGGTTCCTGAGGCCGATCTTACTCTCCCGTCAGCTTGCGAAAGTCGATGGCGAACTTAAGGCCGGCAAACCGCCCGTAAAATTTGGTCAGCACATCTGTCGTCGGGTCGAAAAAGAGCTTGGCGACTGCAACACGGCGGTCTTCATATTCTGCATCGATGGGGGGAGTGTCGGATTTGAAGCGATAGACATAAAGCCGCTGACCATTCTTTGCGCTGATTTCAGCCGGTTGACCGAGGGTATTCACGATGGCCTCTCTCGCAGGCGGCTTGACTTTCAGGCGCGGCAAAGCCCGTAGACTGGCGCGCACTTGGCGGTTTACCTCGTCGATATCGGCCGAGCCCAGAGACTTCAACGACGTCTCCAAAAAGGGAGCTGGCACCATGCTGAGAAAGACCGGCGGGAAGTCCCAGCTGATCAGTCGATCTTGCTCATCGAAGGTCAATTCGAAGGCGATGGTCACGGTGGGGCTTTCGGGGTTTCGCGCGGATTCCACTTTGCGGAAGTCCTGATACCAGCGACTGCCGCGGCCAAGTTTCGTCACGCGGCTAGGCTTGAGCTTCGACAGATAGACAAGGTCATCGCTGAGCAATACCGGATGCAGAAAATGCAAAATGAAATGATCGCTCCGCTCGACGCGGAAATACCGCTCGAACTGGTTGAGCTGCTGCTTCACTTCCAGCAGCCGTGTGTATACGCAGCCCGCGAGTACCAGTAAGGCAGCCAACAAGATCCCTTGGCAGGCGGTGGTCAATATCGGGTTTGCATTGACATTCATGGCGAGGGGCTTTCATTGCCGTGACGTGACGCTCCGCCTGTTAGCTTTGACGTCCGGTGCACAGGTCGGAAGCGGTCTGCAATCCTGCAGCAAGCTGTTGCATCAAAACGAGCGCTGCGCTTTCGGCAGAACGCCCGAAGGCCATGATGCCGTCTTCATGGCCTAGCATGGCGAAAATCGATGGCCCTGCTGTACGCTCATCGCGCAGGAGGCGGCCCACGGCGATGGCCATATCCGGCGTTCCATAAGCGATATCAGCCTCGATCACAGGAATACCCAGGCGGTACGCATTGCGCCAGATTTCCCCGCAGTGGGCGTGTATGACGACATCGATCGCCGTGTTCGCCGCATATAACGCAGCGTGGGTCATCGCTTCGGAAGACGGTTTGATCGGGCCTTCGGCCTTGAGCCAGTTTTCTTCGGCACGGCACGCCTGCACGATGCAGTAGTGGTCCGTAGCGAGCGTTTCAAGGTCTCCGGTTTGGGTGCCGCTGATAAGGAAAGCCGGGGAATTCGTATTTTTGTCCCCGAGCCGTCGACTGACATTGCCATACGCCAGGCCCCCGTAGCGCCGCCGATTCCGTCCAATCATCCCAAGGCGATAAAGTATGCTGCGCCAGGCATTCAATTCCCGAATCTCCTCAAAAGCGATCTTGGCACCAAAGCGAAAATCGAGGCGATACTTGATGGCGCCTTCCTGCGGGCTCGCTGGAGATGAGCTATTCATGAATTTGCGACTCCTCCTTTCTTGGATGCCTATAGAACATCGCGATCGCGAGCACGCCAATCCAGCCTGCGGTGAGATAGCCAATGATGCCATCGTAGGAACCGGTAAGGAAAGACCACGGTGAATGGGGATTGTCATGGCTTATTGCTTTGGTGAACTTGATGATGAAAACCCAGCCGGCGTGCAGGCCGATGCAGTAACCTAGGCCCTTGGGAAGGGCAGTGCGCAAGCCGGAGAGGAAAACGCCGACCGTGAACAGGGCGAGAAACGAATCCACGTTGCGCATGTCGAACAACTGCTGGAATGCATCGAGCTCGACCGTAAAGCCGCTGTACCAGTTCACTGCATGGGCTTTAAGTTTGATATTGCTATGTAGGAAATGCAGTCCCGCGTAATACACCGAACTGACGACGATGGCATAAATGCGGCCTGTGCGCCGCAAGAGACTTTGTAGCAGAATGCCGCGGAATAGTGGTTCCTCGATCAGGGCGACCAGCGAGGCGGTAAGGGAGGCTTTTAGAAGCGTCGAACCGAGCTCATTGGCGGAAGCCATTGGGGTGAGATCAAGCGTGCGCAAATCCAGCGCGAGGAGCATGAAAACCTGTAAACCCAGCATGATTAAGCCGTAGCCGAAGCCTCTGCTGAGTTGATGAAAAAACAAGCTTGCGCTATCGATGAAACCAATATCCGCGCCGGTCAGCCGCTGCTGGCGCATGATGAGCAGCGCGCTTGCAAGGAGCAATAATAGAGCGCTTCGGCTGACCAGG
This sequence comes from Methylococcaceae bacterium, assembly GCA_902812445.1. Taxonomy (GTDB): domain Bacteria; phylum Pseudomonadota; class Gammaproteobacteria; order Methylococcales; family Methylococcaceae; genus CADDZF01. The sequence goes on from CADDZF010000029.1 coordinate 13,007, forward strand.
CTGTGGAACGGAATGCGTCCGGCCGTAAGGAGCGAGAATGGGTACGCAAACGCCGCTGCTAGAGTTGCAGCAACGAGCAAAATCGCCAAAGGCGCGAGGGCTGGACACAAGGACGATAAAAACGGCTTGATCATCAAAGCGAAGGCGCATTTTGCTTGGTTTAACTTACCGATTTAAGCTATGCGGGCAACAATTGGAAATTCGGGCCGTCCGCGTAAGATGACATACGCGGAGACAAGGCTTCATGGCCTACTGGCAGCAGGCCTGATTTGTGGCCATTGGGGAGAGATAAAATTTTCTGCAGCACCGGTAAACTGAGTATAATTTAATTAAACTCGCAACGCGAATGTGGCGAAACCGGTAGACGCGCAGGATTTAGGTTCCTGTGGGGCGACCCTTGGGAGTTCGAGTCTCCCCATTCGCACCAGTTCAATAGCTCTCCAGGGTATCTTCGTTCTTCCCGGATAGCGTCGGAAGGATGGCCGGGCGGCTTGATCTTCCGAGGCGGCCGATCTTGCAGGGATGCTTTTTTCTATCTATTAACCCGGCCCTTCAATAGGCCGGAATAATAAACAGTTTTCTGTACCCGTAGCTTGGAGTAATGCATGCAAGTCTCCGTCGAAACGACGTCAGAATTAAGCAGGAGAGTCACCGTCCAGGTGCCAGAAGAAACGATTCAGGAAAAGGTGATGGCGCGTCTTCAAGCGTTGGCGCGTGAAACTCGACTGGATGGCTTTCGTCCTGGTAAGGCGCCGCAACACCTGATCAAAAGAAGATACGGGCAGCGGATTCGCGAGGAAGTGCTCGCGGAACTGATTCAATCGAGCTTTTACGATGCCGTTAAAGGAGAAAATCTAAAGCCCGTCGGAGGACCTGATATAAAAGCTCAGGAAACGGCCGAGGGCAAGGGTTTGGCGTATGAAGCCAATTTTGAAGTCTATCCGGAATTCAGGCTGGCTCCGCTGGATGTCCTCGAAGTGAAGAAACCCGTTTGTCTCATCACCGACGCAGACGTTGAAACTGTGATAAGCAGGCTCAGGGCGCAGAAAAAGAACTGGCATTCGGTTGACCGCGCTGCTCAGCCAGGCGACCGCCTGACTCTTGGCTTTGAAGGCAGGACTGAAGACGGATCGTTTACTGACGGGAAGGTGGAAACGCTCGCCGTCATCCTGGGCTCCAGTGAAATGATTCCCGGTTTTGAGGATAAATTGGTAGGAGCCGTGGCAGGGCAGCAGCTGGTTTTCGAGCTGCCATTTCCTAAAACCTATGGAAATCCTTCCTTGGCCGGCAAAAACGCCGAGTTTTCAGTGAACGTGGTTAACATAGAAGAAGGCAGCCTTCCTGCGGTAGACGGCGAGTTTGCCAAGTCGTATGGCATCGAAGACGGTGATGTCGAGAGGTTTCTGAGCGAAATCAGGGAGAATATGGAGCGAGAACTAAGCCATGCACTGCATTCCAAAACTAAAGAGGCAGTTATGGAGGCATTACTCGCGAATAACGTTCTGACAGTGCCTAAGGTACTGGTCGAGCAGGAACTGCACCGCATGGCACATCGCTATATTGAAGCGACAAAAGCGAATAGTCAAAGCTTTGATGAAAACGCATTTAAAGAGCAGGCCGGTGCCGCAGCTAAACGCCGTGTAACGTTGGGCCTGATCTTAGCTGAGCTTGTGCGGGAGAACCATCTGGAAGTCGACAAGAAAAGAGTGCGGGAGAACATCGAACAGCTGGCGATGAGTTTCCAGCAGCCGGAAGAAGCGATTAACTGGTATTATTCACAGCCAGAACAGTTGGGTCACATTGAAACGGCCGTTTTGGAAGATCAAGTCGTCGATCTGGTGCTCGCAAAGGCGAAAGTGAGCGAACAGAAGTTAAGCTTCGAAGAACTGACACGGCCGGCTAGCGCAAGCGAACATGACTAAAGGAAATCGTATGTCTGATGTTGTCATCGATAAATCTCTAGATACCCGGGCTACCGGATTGGTCCCCATCGTAATCGAACAGTCTGCCCGAGGTGAGCGGGCATTCGACATCTATTCGCGGCTGCTCAAGGAACGGGTTATTTTTCTGGTTGGACAGATCGAAGATTATATGGCCAATCTGGTCATCGCCCAGTTGCTGTTCCTGGAGTCCGAAAATCCCGACAAGGATGTTCATTTATACATCAATTCGCCGGGTGGCGTGGTGACCAGCGGCTTGGCGATTTATGATACGATGCAGTTCATCAAGCCGGATGTCAGCACCTTGTGTACTGGACAAGCCGCCAGCATGGGCGCGCTTTTACTCGCCGGCGGCGCACGAGGCAAGCGCTATTGCTTGCCGCATTCCCGTGTCATGATTCATCAGCCTCTTGGCGGTTTCCAGGGCCAAGCCAGCGATATCGATATCCACGCCCGCGAAATTCTTTTGGTGCGCGACCGCTTAAACAAGATCTTGGCAAAACATACCAGACAACCGCTAGAAAAAATTCAAGTGGATACCGATCGGGATAATTTCATGAGTGGAGAAGACGCGGCTCAGTATGGTCTAATCGATAGAGTGCTGCTAAACCGTGAAGTAAAAATGGACTAGCTTAAATTATCAATTATCATGTAGTCGTGCGGCGGCGCAAAGGTCCTGTTAGCAGACAAAAAATGGTAAGGGTATTTTTGCGTTTATACTTTCTGTGCGTAAGCTAGCTGACTGAAGGAGGCTTGATATGAGTGACGAGAAAAACAGTAAAGATGGAGGTGGCAAACTTCTCTACTGCTCATTTTGCGGCAAAAGCCAACACGAAGTCAGAAAGCTTATCGCGGGTCCTGCAGTTTTCGTCTGTGATGAGTGTGTCGAACTCTGCAACGACATCATTCGTGAAGAACTGCACGAAAATGTCGCTTCAGGAACCGACAAGCTGCCGAAGCCGAAAAAAATCAAAGCGGTCTTGGACGAGTATGTAATTGGTCAGGAAAACGCAAAAAAGATTTTGGCGGTTGCTGTCTATAACCATTACAAGAGGCTGAGAGCTCATAGCAACAAGAAAAGCGATGTTGAACTGGCAAAAAGCAACATACTCCTGATCGGTCCAACCGGGTCCGGAAAGACGCTGTTGGCCGAAACATTGGCGCGGCTACTCGATGTACCGTTTACCATCGCCGATGCGACCACACTGACGGAAGCAGGCTATGTCGGTGAAGACGTAGAAAACATTATTCAGAAAATCCTGCAAAAATGCGATTACGATGTCGAAAAAGCGGAGTCGGGAATCGTTTATATCGATGAGATCGACAAGATTTCGCGTAAATCAGACAATCCATCCATAACCCGGGATGTTTCTGGTGAGGGTGTTCAGCAAGCGCTGCTCAAACTGATCGAGGGAACGATTGCGTCCGTACCTCCTCAGGGAGGACGTAAGCATCCGCAGCAAGAGTTCCTGCAGGTTAACACGGCCAATATTTTATTTATCGTAGGCGGCGCATTTGCGGGGCTGGACAAAATCATTCGTGCGCGCTCGGAAAAAGGCGGCATTGGTTTTTCTGCAGACGTCAAGAGCAAGGATGATCGCAAGGACGTCGGCGAAGTGCTCGCCGAGGTAGAGGCGGAGGATTTGATCCGGTATGGGTTGATCCCCGAGTTCGTCGGCCGCTTGCCCGTCGTCGCCACGCTAGAGGAGCTAGATGAAGACGCGCTGATGCAAATTCTCACACAGCCTAAGAATGCGCTTTTGAAGCAATACAGGAAGCTATTCGACATGGAAGGATGCGAGTTGGAAATCAGGGCCGATGCTTTAAGAGCGATTGCCGAGAAGGCGATGGAGCGAAGAACCGGTGCGCGAGGTTTGAGAACCATCTTAGAACACGTATTGCTTGATACCATGTATGAGTTGCCATCCGCCCAGAATATTTCTAAGGTGGTGATCGACGAAAATGTCGTACGTGGCGAGGCCGAGCCGTTTTTAATGTATGAAAACAATGATAAACAATATCTGTCCGCCGATTGAGCCTTAGACCTTGCACTCGATATCTGGGTCACCGTGATATAGGATCGCCACGATCCGTACCTGCGCAAGGCGCTCCAAAGGCGACGCCCTCTTTCGAACCATCCGTTCGCAAACGGGCATCACACGCCGGTGACTGAGAAACCGCGGCGTTGCCTTTTGGTTTTCAAGTGACAGCAACTCAGCCTGCATCGCCCACTGGCAGAAAACCGTTAATGAGCGGCTATGTCCGAGTTTACAGCGCTAATCCTAGTTAGATGTCGTTCGGCGTTATCGATGCTCGAGCGAATGAATCGCTGCGTTAAGGCACGGACGCGCTTAGCGTCGACCGCGTGACAGTTGCGTTGGTCTACGATTTAAGGGCCATGCACCGTCGTTGAATTTCTGCTCGGCATCTATTTCGCAGCGAATAAAGATTTTCCATTCGCTGCTACTGATCTTGTATTTTGCTCCGCCGCTTCCCATATATAGCTAAAAGGCAATCACGCCAACCTTTCCAGTAAACTCAGACGTAATAGTAATATGGCCGCAGCGATTAATGACGCCAACCAGATAGTGCCCGTTCTCCCCCTTCGAGACGTGGTCGTTTATCCCCACATGGTAATCCCGCTGTTCGTCGGTCGGGAGAAGTCGATTCAAGCGCTCGATAGTGCAATGCGGGATAACAAACAGATACTGCTGGTTGCTCAGAAGGACGCTGAGACCGATGATCCTGCTTTTGAAGATTTATATCGGGTGGGTACTCTGGCGAATATTTTACAGCTCTTGAAACTGCCTGATGGCACGGTCAAAGTGCTGGTCGAGGGCAATCAACGCAGCCGCGTAGACAAATATCAGCTCATGGGAACTTACTACGGCGCGATCGTTACGAGTCTCCAAGATGAACTAAAGCTCGGAGAGCAGGAAGCTGAAGCCATCATACGGACCGCTATCAATACGTTTGACAATTATGTAAAGCTCAACAAACGTATTCCTCCCGAAGTGTTGAATTCGCTTTCGGGAATCGACGATCCCAGTCGCCTGGCCGATACCATCGCGGCGCACATGACAATCAAGATCGAAGATAAGCAAGCGATTCTTGAGATGAGCGATATATCGTCTCGCCTCGAAAAATTGATGACGCTCATGGAGGGCGAGGTCGATATGCTGGAGATGGAAAAACGCATCCGCGGGCGTGTCAAGCAGCAGATGGAGAAAAACCAGCGCGAATATTATTTAAACGAGCAGATGAAAGCGATCCAAAAGGAATTGGGTGAAATGGAAGACGTTCCCAACGAGCTGGAAGAATTAGCCCGGAAGATCGAAAAAGCCGGCATGCCGGAGGCGGCAAAAGCCAAGGCTGAGTCAGAACTCAATAAGCTCAAGTTGATGTCGCCCATGTCGGCTGAAGCTACCGTGGTACGGAACTATATTGACTGGATGGTCAATATGCCGTGGAAAAAGCGTACCAAAATCAGCCATGACTTGAAGCGAGCCGAGGAAATTCTGGAAACGGATCATTACGGACTCGAAAAGGTGAAGGAGCGCATTCTAGAGTACTTGGCGGTACAGCAACGAGTGAAAAAGCTGAAAGGACCGATTCTATGTCTAGTGGGTCCGCCGGGTGTCGGTAAAACCTCGTTAGGTCAGTCGATCGCTAGAGCAACCAACCGCAAGTATGTCCGTATGTCACTGGGCGGTATACGGGATGAAGCCGAAATTCGCGGCCATCGAAGAACCTATATCGGCTCATTGCCCGGAAAAATTTTGCAGAACCTGGCCAAGGTCAAAACTCGCAATCCGATGTTCATGCTCGATGAGATCGACAAGATGGCGATGGATTTTAGGGGCGATCCGGCCTCGGCCTTGCTCGAAGTCCTTGATCCTGAGCAAAATCACACCTTCAATGATCATTATCTTGAACTGGACTTTGATCTTTCCGAAGTCATGTTCATCGCAACGGCCAATACACTGAACATACCGCCAGCGTTGCTTGACCGGATGGAGGTTATACGGATCGCGGGGTATACCGAAGATGAGAAAATCAACATTGCGACGCGTTACCTGATACCCAAGCAGATCAAAAACAACGGACTGAAAGAAAGCGAGATTCATTTCACCGAACTGGCCGTCAAGAATATTATCCGTTATTACACGCGAGAGGCCGGGGTTCGCAGCCTTGAGCGCGAGATCTCCAAAATATGCAGAAAGGTGGTCAAGAACTTACTGCTTAAATCGAATGCCAAAAAGGTGTCGATAACCTATCGCAATGTGGAGCAATTCCTGGGCGTTCAACGTTATCGTTACGGCCACGTCGAAGAAAAGGATCAGATCGGCCAAGTTACCGGCCTTGCCTGGACGGAAGTGGGCGGCGAATTGTTGACCATTGAATCGGTTATGGTTCCGGGTACCGGCAAGCAGACCTATACCGGAAAGCTTGGCGAGGTGATGCAGGAGTCGATTCAGGCGGCGATCACGGTCGCGCGCAGTCGTTCCGAGACATTGGGTATAGATCCCAACTTTTATCAGAAACACGACATGCATATTCATGTACCGGAAGGCGCCACGCCGAAAGACGGACCGAGCGCAGGAATTGCCATGTGTACCGCGCTCGTCTCTGCGCTGACCAAGATACCGGTGCGTTCCGATGTAGCGATGACGGGCGAAATTACCTTGCGCGGCGAGGTCCTGCCGATTGGCGGCTTAAAGGAAAAATTACTAGCAGCTCATCGAGCCGGCATCACAACGGTCTTGATTCCCAAGGAAAACGAAAAGGATTTAGTCGAAATTCCTAAAAATATCAAACAGGACGTCAATATTCGATCGGTGCGATGGATCGATGAAGTGCTTAATATTGCACTTCAGTATATGCCGAAGCCGATCGAACAGAGCGCCGGCAAATCGGCCAGCAGCCCGGGAGTAGTGACGGCTCATTGAGAGACTCGATCCAGCGCATGGAGGGCGGAGCCGAAGCCTCCTTCACGGCCCGATAAAGTGCCGGGAAATGAGGATTGACGCGGTTTGTTGACATAAGTTTTGGACTGCTGCTATAAGTTCGCCAAGAAGACTTCTGTGGCGGTTAGTGATGAGCTGTGCAGATGAATTCGCTACAATAATTCAATTTACCAAATAAACCAATTGTTGACAGGGGGAATGATGAATAAGTCGGAGCTCATTGATGCGATCGCAGATTCGGCAAATCTGACTAGAGCCCAAGCCGCAAAGGCTTTGGAGGGATTGATCAGTACCCTTACAGCGGCGCTGCAAAAGGGGGAAACGGTAACATTGGTGGGTTTCGGTTCATTTGGCATCAAAGAAAGAGCAGAGCGACAGGGACGCAATCCCCAGACGGGTGAAAGCATAATGATCAAAGCGGCGAAAACGCCTTCATTCAAGCCTGGAAAAATGTTGAAGGATGCCATAAAATAGTTCTTTTTGGGTGCTTAGCTCAGCTGGGAGAGCATCGCCCTTACAAGGCGAGGGTCGTAGGTTCGATCCCTACAGCACCCACCATAAACTCCATAGATTCTCAAGGCCTACGTATTATCAGGAGTGGTAGTTCAGTTGGTTAGAATACCGGCCTGTCACGCCGGGGGTCGCGGGTTCGAGCCCCGTCCACTCCGCCATTCATCATAAAACCCCGAACTTGAGTTGCGGGGTTTTTTGTATGTTCAGGAAACACCAGATCGGTTTGGTACATAAGGGCGAAAGGTATGCTGCAAGCGATTCGGAATCGAGCGCAAGGGTTGTTGGCTTGGATCGTTTTGGTTTTAATTACTATTCCCTTTGCTCTGTGGGGAATACAAAATTATCTTGACATAGACAAGGAGCAACCGGTGGCCGTGGTCGGCGATCGCGAAATCTTTGAACACGACGTCAATCGTGTTTATGAGCAGAATCTTGCGGGCTTGGTGGGAGTCGAGCAGGTCGATGACAAGGATTTGAAGCGAGAAGCCCTCGACCGCCTCATCCGTGAAGAACTCATCGCTCAAGAGACGATCGACCAGGGTCTGGTTATAAGCGATGACGATGTGCGCGCGTTGATCCAGTCGCTGCCTTACTTTCAAACGGATGGAAAGTTCGATAAGCGAAAGTATGAAGTCAGCTTGTCCTCGCAAAACCTCACTCCTTCCCAGTTCATAGCCCAAGTGCGCCAGGCTCTCGCCATGCAGCAATATCAGAAAGGCATTATGGATACCGGCTTGGTAACCAAGCCACAGCTTGAGCGCTTCTACCGCTTAAAAAATCAAGAACGTGAGATCGAATACATCACCATCCCGCTGAAGAATACTAACCAGGAAATTCCCGATCAGGCCGTGGATGATTATTATCAGGCCAATCGGTCAGTATTTCGGACTCCGGAACGCGTATCGATCCAGTACTTGGAAATCCGGCTGGACGATATCGCCAAGGAAATCCACGCGAGCGAGAGCGACCTGCGTAGCTTATACGAGGAGCAAAAACAGCATTACACCAGCGAGGAACGCCGCCGTGTCAGCCATATTCTCGTAGCCATACCGCCGAATGCCGACGAGAAGGCGGCGCACGCCGCTTACGAAAAGGCTGCGCAAATCAAGCAACGCTTGCACAAGGGAGAAGATTTTGCAGCGCTCGCGAAGGAGTTTTCCGATGACAAAGTATCGGGCGAAAAAGGGGGAGACCTTGGTTTTCTCACCAAGGGAACGATGGACAAGGCGTTTGAAAATGCGGCGTTCCAGCTGGACAAGGGCGCGGTATCCGAGCCCATCAAAACAGCGTTTGGCTATCATCTCATCCAAGTGACCGACTTGATGCCAGGGACGATCAAGCCCTATGAGGAGGTCAAGGATGAGCTACTGAAGACGCATCAGCGTAACCTAGCCGAGAACAAGTTTTATGAGTTGGGCCAGACCCTGAGCGAGCTGAGCTTTGAACACCCCGATACCCTGGAGCCCGCAGCGCGAAAACTCGATCTTAACATAAAGGAAACGGATTACTTCACGCTCGAATCGAGCGAGGGCGTAGCGGCCGATCAAGCAGTGAAGGAGGCGGCCTTCAGTGAAGATGTCTTGCACGGAAAAAATAGTGAACCCATTGAACTGACCGGTGATCGGGTCATGGTGCTAAGGCTCAAAGAGCATCAGCCGGCTACTGATATGCCCCGTGAAGCGGTTAAACCGGAGATCGTTAAGACCTTGCGCTTGCACCTTGCCAAGGAAGAGACGAAGCATCAGGCGGATGAGCTTAAGAAAAAGCTACAGCAAGGCATGACGCTTGCCGAGCTCGCCAAGGCGCAAACGCTGTCGCTTAACCGGCCGAAAGCGTTTCGCAGGGATTCGACCGATTTGCCCGCGCCCATCGTCGAGGCTGCATTCAAGATAACGAAGCCCGGATCGGGAAATGCGACGCCGAATGTGATCGGGATGGAGAACGGCGACCAAGTCTTGATGAATCTTCTTTCGGTGAAAGATGGAAATCCCGAAACTATCGACCCGAAGGAGCTCGAGGCGGGCCGGCATTTCCTTGCCCAAGCAGCAGGTCAGGCAGAGTTTGGGGCGCTCATATCACAGTTGCGCGAGCAGGGCGATATCGTGATCAAATCCGCTAAGGCCAAGGAATAGCGTTTTCGCCCCCTATGGCGAGCGGCTAGCTGCGGAACTTTACTTGCCCGAGTCGCCACGGCTTGCCTCATCTCAAAGTGCGGCAAGACCGACGATGCTATAACCGGCGTCTACGTGTAGGATTTCGCCGGTAATGCCGGAGGCTAGATCCGAGCAGAGGAACGCCGCCGCATTGCCGACTTCTTCAATGGTGACATTCCTTTTCAAGGGAGCGGCTCCCTCAGCTTTACTCAGCATCTCGCGAAAATTATTGATGCCCGATGCGGCCAGCGTTCTGATCGGTCCGGCCGAGATAGCATTCACCCGAATTCCTTCCGCACCGAGCGAGGCGGCGAGATAGCGAACATTCGCTTCCAAGCTGGCCTTGGCGACGCCCATGACATTGTAGTTGGGAATGACCCGCTCGGCGCCCAGATAACTCAACGTAAGCAGTGATCCTTTGCGGCCGCCCATCCGTTTGCGGCCGGTTTTGGCAAGCGCGGCAAAGCTATATGAACTGACGTCGTGTGCGATTCTGAAGTTCTCCCGGGAGACCGAATCCACGTACGAGCCTTCCAAAGCTTCGCGAGGCGCATAGGCGACGGAGTGAACGATACAATCCAAACCTTCCCAGCTTTTGCCCAAGGCCTCAAAAGCAGCCTCGATCTGTTGATCGCTGCCGACGTCGCAGGGAAAGCACAGGGAAGAACCGCACTCGGCGGCCAAGTTCTCGACGCGTGCCTTCAGTTTATCGTTCTGGTAAGTGAAAGCGAGTTCAGCGCCTTCTCGCCGCATGGCCTGGGCGATGCCAAAGGCGATCGAGCGATTGCTGGCAACGCCGATGATCAAAACCTGTTTACCTTGCATGAAACCCATATAATTCTCCCGCGTACCTGATGACAAGCCGCTGCTTCATCGAAAAACTAAAAGTATCCATGACCGTTCGCCGGCTGTCTAGCAAGGCTTTCAAATGCCAGCAACGCTCATTTTGGCCCCAAGTTCTCCTATTTCGGCCCAACGTGACCGATCTTGGCCCATACCGGGGCGGCTGTGGTGAAACAGGCCGGCGCCAAGCCTTAATCTATGCGAGGGTGCTTCCCTTGCCTCGACGACTTGCGCATCGCCCGGATGGCAGCTTCGGCAAGCCCCAGGTGCCACCTGTCCGCACCGACGTGTTCATCCTCGATCACTGGAGCTGACCCTATCTCGAAGGCACTTAGCCCAAGACAACGTATATTCGATGACCGGCGCCGTCGCGCAGGAGTGGGACGTGCGCCGTGCCGTGCTCGATTCTTCCTGGCCGCTCGTCGATGGTGAGCGCCGTGATGCTCGTTGCTTTTCCGGTCCGATTCTGCACCTGAATGTCATAGCGAGTTTCTCCGTCCGCTAAGCGATAGCTGAGGCTGAATCCGGTCCAGCTGTCGGGCACACAGGGTTTCAATAGTAGCGTATCGCCATTTATCAACGTGAAGCCCAGCACCGATTCCAGCGCGACTCGGTACATCCAGCCGGCGGATCCGGTGTACCAGGTCCAGCCGCCGCGGCCAATGTGCGGCGCGGCGCCGTAGATATCGGCGGCGACGACGTAAGGCTCGACCTGGTAGATAGCGACTTCTTCCGGCGTGCGCGCGTGATTGATCGGGTTTAACATACCGAGCAGCTCGGCCGCGCGATTGTTGCGACCGAGTTCTGCCATGGCGCGCACGACCCACAGCGCCGCGTGGGTGTACTGACCGCCGTTCTCGCGCACGCCCGGCACATAGCCCTTAATGTAGCCGGGGTCGTGCGGCGTCTGATCGAACGGCGGCGTGAGCAGGCGGATCAGCCGGTCTTGATCGGAGATCAGATAGCTTTCCACCGCATCCATCGCCTGAACCGCGCGCTCATGCGGAGCTGCCTTGGAAATCACTGCCCACGACTGGGCGAGCGCGTCGATCTTGCACTCGTCGCTATTTCTCGAGCCGAGCGGTGCGCCATCGTCGTAATAGGCGCGCCGGTACCACTCACCGTCCCAGCCGGCTTCGTTCAACGCCGTCCGTAAATGTTCGCGATAGGCCCGATAGCGCTGGATGCGCTCGCAGTCGGCACGGCGCTCGCAAAGCGGCAGGAATGCTTCGATGATGTGGTGGAGAAAAAACCCCATCCACACGCTTTCGCCCCGGCCTTTACGGCCCACCCGATTCATGCCGTCGTTCCAATCGCCCGTGCCCATCAGCGGCAGATCGTGGGGTCCTTGCGTCAGTGAGCGGTCGAGGGCGCGGCAGCAGTGCTCGTAGACATCCGCGGAGAGGCGCGAAGCCTTAGGCTTGAGATAAGCCTCGTCTTGGCCGTCCTCGAGCTGGCGCGCCTTGATGAAGCGGGCCGGTTCGCCGAGCACGCTCCAGTCACCGGTGGTGCGTACATAAAACGCGGTGACGTAGGGCAGCCACAGTAAATCGTCGGAGAAACGAGTGCGTAAGCCCTGCTCCACGGGCTCCGGATGCCACCAGTGGAGGACATCGCCTTCGACGAACTGATGCGCCGCGTGCAGCAGGATCTGTTGCCGGGTCAGTTCGGGGCGCAGATAAACCAGCGCAGCGGCATCCTGCAGCTGATCGCGGAAGCCGAAAGCGCCGCCGGACTGGTAAAACGCCGAACGGCCCCATAGGCGGCAAGCAAGGTTCTGATAGGCGAGCCAGCCGTTGACCATGAGATCGATTGCAGGGACAGGCGTCTCGATGCGGACGGCTGACAGGGTATCCCTCCAGAACGCGGAGACCTCTTCAAGCGCATCCTCGATGGCGCCGTTGGCGCGATAGCGCTGGATCAGCTTGCGGATCTCGCCCACGCTCCCGGTTTCGCCCAGGAGGAAAGAACAGTTCAGGATCTCGCCCGGCGCCAATTCGAAGACGAGCTGAAATGCCGCGCAGGGATCGAGTCCGGCGCCGGTCCTTCCGTCCAGCGCCGCCGCGCCGCAGAGTGCCGCAGGCCTTGCGGGCGTGCCCCAATGGCCGATGAAGGCGGCGCGGTCGGCGCTAAAATAGACCGATTTCACCGCTTCCGGCGCGACCGGCGCGGCGAAAACGAGTCCATCGGCAAATCCATCCGCGAACCGGTTGCGCGCGAGAATGGCGCCCGCGGCCGAATCATACTCGCTGACCACGAAACGTCCGCTGAGCTCGGGGATCTCGCCGAGTACCAGCCGCTGGTAACAGAACAACGACAGGCGCTTCGGCTTTTCACCCCGGTTGGTAAGACGCAGACGAATGATTTTTACCGGATCGCTGCGGGGTACGAAGAGACAGACGTCCTGCCCGAGTTCCCGGCTGACATGGCGAAAGCGGATGTAGCCAAAGCCGTGCCTCGCTTCGTACGTTCCCGGCTCGGTAACCGGGCCGGGCAGGGGCGACCAGAATTCGCCGGTATGCTCATCGCGCACATAGAGCGCCTCGCCGTGCGGATCGAGCACAG
>CADDZF010000030.1 GCA_902812445.1 Methylococcaceae bacterium
TCTTCCAAGGTCAAGCGCTCGGCGTCGGTCAACTGGATTCGGCAAGGCATGGGCAGCGGTCATGGCGGGGGATGGGGGCACAAGCTTACCGCACAGTGTTCAAATCGGTTTTGCGAACGCGCTTAGCTAACCGCTAATCTCACGCGGAGCTCGACTTATCCCTACGATAAAGTCCTTGACAAAGGACCGCAGCCCTAAGCCACCCCGGCTACGAGGTTGGTAGGCCGCTTGCAGAATAAGCTTAATAAGCGATAGGAGTTTTCGCGGACTTCTCGCTTCCGGGTTGTACAAACTGGCTCTCTCTCGGTAATAGATCGCCTGCTCACGATATGTAGCCGCTCCCTCTCTCAAGCGCATACCAGATGCCATATCGTGACCCATCGCAGCCTCTTCCAGGTATTTCGCATAAACCAGTGCCATTTCACATCGGTGAAGATAACTTAAATAGCCAGTTTTTGCAGCTGACTGGACGGCGCGCACCAAACCTTTTTGTGGCGCCCCGCAAGTGTTTGAGCTATGTTGCCGGTAAAGACTCAGTACATCGGGCATAAATCTTATTTTACCGGTCGCTCGCGCCAGAAACATGATCCATAGATCGTGGGTCATCAGTTCGCCCGGATGACGGAAATCCAGCGGGCGCTCGTACCACCTATAACGTGAAATCAATTCGCGCCGAAAAATCATCGAAAAACCGAGCTCATTTAGCCACGGTTCCCAACATGCCGAATTGATAACTTGCGCTCTTTCGATCACACCCTGATAAGCTCCCATTGGTTCTAGCTCTGCGTTGACAATCTTTGCCCTATGCACGGTTAAGACCGTCTCAGGATCAGAAAAAGGTGCTGCGCACCTTTGGAGTTTTGACGGAAGCCATACGTCATCTTGATCGCAAAATGCGATCAGCTCACCTCTGCAAAGGCTTGCGGTTTTGAGAAAGTTATCCGCAAAACCCAGTCGTTTATCATTTCGGTAAACTCGCACAGGAAATGGAGATGTCCTGGCAAAGTCTTCAATTATTTTCAGCGTGCAATCGCTGGAGCCATCGTCGCAAATAACAAGCTCGCAAGGCAGAAAAGTCTGCCGATGTAAACTGTCGAGCTGCTCATGGAGGAAGCGCTCGCCGTTGAATGTCGCCAGTGCAATGGAAATGCGCATGTTCTTTAATTCTTTAGAGATCGTGCGGCTAGCATAATCACGCCTTCTCCGAGCTGAGGTTGAACTAATACAAGTCAATTGGTTATTGTTGCCAGGTCATTCGACGTTTTCGTGCTATTTGACCTATCGGTTAGATACGAGCCCTCGCATGGGACCATTCATGAGTTAACCTTCATTGTTTGGGGCCGTGGCTGAACGTAATAACAAAATCCTAGCCAAGCTTTGGCGAAGGTCGATAGGCGCGACTTGTAAACTCCAGCATATGGCAAGAAACAATACTGTGCCCCCCATACTAACCCGCACAGGAATGGAGTCAACGGTGCCGTATGCTCCCATCCTGATCATTAACAAGAGCATCAACGCCATAAATAGCAATCCTAAGCCGGGCCAAATATCCCGAGATATCTGGCCCATTAGACCCACGGCGAAAAATAGAAGTACTGTATCGACGGTTACGCGCAATACCCAGGCCCATGCGGCGCCCTGCACACCGACGTAATCCAGTGCTACCCACAGAATCGCGACATAAGGCATGAGCTCCAGCGCATGGAACGTTGCCACCACGTCAGGTCGCCCCTGTCCTTGCAGCAGGTGAAAAGGTACGTGCGCCAAACTATTGACCCATACTCCGATTAATATGATTTCGGCTACCGGCGCTGAAGCCTCGGCGAGTTGAGGGCCCACCCATAGGGTCAGGAATGGCATCATCATGAACATCGCAGTTATGATTAGTGGCGTCATCACTGCAGCCAAGCTAAGTACCGCATGACGGGATAATTTGGAGGACTCGTCCCAATTTAGCGATGAAAAACGCGGGAATAACGCTCGCGTCAAGCTGACTGGGAATATCCAAAATTTGGTGACCAAGTTATATGGAATAGTGTAATGGGCTACCGCCTGTGCGCCTATCTGCGCGCCGATAAGCACCCGGTCGAGAGATACCAAGATCGGGCTGATAACCGCGGTTATGGTAATCCAACCTCCGTAGCGAAAGAGCGACGTTACCAATGAACCACGAAACTCTGGGGTATCTCTAAGGGGGATATGGCGACGGCAGGCCGAGAAGAGAGGTAGGGCGGTAGCAAGACGAGCCCCCACAGCGGCGGCTATTAACCCATCTAGTTCAGGACCTAATTTCCAAGCCACAACTAAAGGCAGGGTTTGAAACATCGCCGTGCCAACGACTTGCAATCCATTCAACACGGAGAAGCGTTCCCGTCCTTCTAATGCAGCGACAAATACGGTGGATAAGGTTGCGATGGGAACGCCTAAAGCTAGCCATGGCAATGCAGCTAAAACTTCGTGCTGGATACGTGGAGACGCTTGAATGCCGAATTGGCTGTTTAAAAAATAATGTCCGCCTCCCCATAATATAACCCCTCCGAAGATGCCAAAGACCCCGTTGACGATAAGACCCGTCCAGAAAACAGCTTGCCGTTCGGACGCTGGTGCGTCGCACAACCTGGCGATTTGATTAGCAGTGGCTTTACCGACGCCCATATCGAACAAACCAAAGTAACCAAGGAACAGCCACACGATGGCGAGCACTCCATAGCGCGCCTCTCCAATTATCCTCAAGTAAAGGGGCACCGTGAGGAGCGAGATGAGAATGGGTAGCCCCGAGCCAACGAAGTTAATCAGCGTATTTCGGTGGATGCTCATCGTTTCATATTGGCGCAATAATCTATAGATGAGGCCCGATGCCATAGCGATACGAGGCTATGCTGCACTGGGAGAACCCACGCGAAATAGAGTGGACAAAACGCGATGGCCCACACCGGAAGGTACTTGATCTCAGTCTTTTGAATACGGCAACCGCCGCTAGCTAGGTGAGACCAGATGATAGAGGCAGGCCAAAGGATCAAATACGATAATGCCGCCATTCCTCCAGAGGAGGAACACCGCTTGAATTGCGCGGCCCAATGGCGGCCCTGCATAACTCGGCCCCAAGCCCTCACTACCCGGTGATTACAGTAGTTTGCCCTATGTCTGCTGATGACATCGGGCGGCACGAATTCATCGTCGTTTATAAACACGATGATGTCAGAGGCGGTTCTGCGGATAGCTCGGCTGCGTACCGCCCGCAAGTTAGGGGGCGATTGTCGCAGCCGGCGAATATGTCGAGCGGCGTCTTGTAATTGCAAAACTCTTGAGTCTCCAGGTTATGCACGGCCGCCTGATCAACGAGCGGAATCTCATCAGCGGGTGTTGCAGGCTCTTGGCAAAAGGTATTGACCAAAACACTCATGCATATCGGCATAGCGCGGCAAACGAGGCGTCTATCCTCGCCCTTGCCCGTGGCGATCATGCTCAAATTCACCCATCTTTCTCGTTGTGCTCTCCCACCTAGCCTCTTATTGTTTTGCGCAGCGACGTGACCTTTGCAAAGCAATGAATCATAGATCTCTACGGTAGCCCGACTGCCCCGTCAAGCTGCCGCTGCCTGGTAACCACTCGCTGCGCTAGAAATGCGGCTACTCACCTGACTGCTGTTTAGGAGTTGATGGGCGAATGTAATGAGCGGCTTCTTGATGACTGGACGCAATAATTTCTTAATCAATTTATTCATTATCGTTACGCTACATGGATCGTTTTGGATGATTGAGTGTTCATATTAGAGCAACCAGGCATACCAAGGGCAAGTCCCCAAATGAACATGAGCATCGCATTCTGAGGAAAATACTCCCATACGTTAAAGGGCAGCCCCGCTATGAAAATGAAAGTTACCACTAATCCTTTGTCGACGTAACGCGATGATCGGTGGGTAGCCCAAAGTAAGCATAGATACCCGATGAGGCCCAACAAGCCATAACCGTTCAGGATAAATAGATACAAACTATCCGAATCGAATTGTCCCGGAAGGAAATCACGGCCATAAAGGATATTGATCGTATTGGACCCGAGTCCAAGGCCCCAGCCGAATAGCAGATCCAACGGCTCAGTAATATTGACGGCGAGAATGTCTTGCCACAAGGATATTCGGCCTTCTTCTTCAAGCGCTGTTTCGCGACCACTGAGAAGCGGGTTTGAGGCTAGAAGCAGCACAGCAATAGCGAGCGCCGGTGCAGGCAATGTCAAAATCCAGCGATCGCGGGAGCGAAGGTTGAGATAGAGCTGGAAAAAGATTACCACGGCCACTCCAAAGAACGCGGTGCGCGAACCGCTCAGGATAGTAAATAAAGCGCTGATATATACCCATTTGCGCAATTCCACACTGCGGCAGAGCGCGAACACCAACGTACAGGTCGCCATCGCGGCCCCAAATTGATTGGGGCTAGGAAAAGTGCCAAAGGGTCGGCCACCACCCAAGATCGATACGCCGTGCAAAGGTGGCGCATAAAGAGCTTGATAGACCGCGAAAATGCCTTGGACAAGGACGTAATAGCGTAAATACAATGCGAATTTCAAGAGCACCCGTTCGCCAACGCCTACTTGTCCAAGCATGAGCCCGACCAATGCTAGAGGTAGATATTCAAACACACGAAGACCTGCAAGGGGAACAACGAGGGGCAAACCTAAATGTAGCGCATAGGCCACTTCAAATAGCCCATAGCTAGCGAGAACCATTAGAAACGTTAATATATTGCTGGATAGGACGGTATGCCAGAATCGTCGTTCGATCGCCATATAGGCGATGACGATGGCTAACATGATCTCACGCAGAATGCGTAAGCCGAGGTTCTGCTCCCCGTAGACTTCTCTGACGCCATCCCACGTGGATTGCATTTGTGGAAGCGAAGCGATCGTCGACGCACTGACCAACAGAAAAAGCAGAATCGGCAGATCTCGCTCAACATGAAGTTTCATACGGCAGAAAAAATATACCCGTTAACTATATTGAATGCATACCGGCCACCTGCACAGCGGTATTAACTATTACCTTTGAGCATCTGGTTCTCCATAAACTTACTCCCAGTTGCTTCATGAGAAACTCATAAACGCTTCTTCTCACGAAACACGAATAAAAAGCCCCCAAAATCTCAGGGCAACATTTGAAGTAACTGAGCATTAGCGACCACAAGAGTTTCGACTCATGAAAAATTAAGTGGCCTCAGCATTCCAGGTAGACAGGTAATCGTTATAGTGTGAGTCTGGAAAATAGGCTCGGACTTGCCTCTTGGTGTTTACTCGATTTTAAGTCGGGGAAATATCCTGTATCTTGCCGGCAAGGTTGGAGATATCCCAGCAGAGAATCATGGAACTGGTTAGGGATCAAATTGGTTGCAACACCGACATATCCCTACTGGTTGGGTATATGTACACAGGCCTAGCGTCCAGGGTTAAGCACGCTCTTCTTCCTTGGTCACGATGGCTGGCGTATCTAGTGTTCAAAGACAGCGTCAGATGCAATCATCTCAACGCTGCTTTCAGGCAAAGGAAACGTGGCCCCTGTGTGATTACAACGCTTCATCGACGAGGGGATTTTCGACCACCGCAGGACCTACGTCCAGGCCGATTACTTTTCGCACTTTTCCTTTGAGTGTCCGGAGTTCACGCTTGAAGGCCGCTCCCTCCTTAGAGCCGGAACCTCTGCCGGCACCATAGTCCGCGACCATCATATCGTGATGGAACAAACCGTTTATGCGGATATAAAATTCAACGGTTCCGCCGACCCGAGTAAAACCTCCAGCGCCGAGTTCGGGATAGAAATACTGACCACCTTATTTTTATGGCGGTCGTGAACATGTCTATCGATTAAACTAGTTTTGCGCATAGGTATGTACATAATAAGGATAAAACGGTGAATCCTTCTTCATGTCGTTGATCAGAAATCCCTGAGCCCTCACGCCCGCCTGTTGTAAGCGCCTAACACTGAGCTCCAATTCCTGTGCAGAGTTGTTACCTTCCTTGATGACCATGATCGTGGTGTCGGCCATCTGACCAATGATTGCAGCGTCAGTAACGCTAAGGATTGGCGGCGAATCGATCACGATTTGCTCATAACGACCTTTCAGGTCTTCTAGAATATCTTGCAGTTTCCCGAGCATTAACAGCTCTGATGGATTGGAAACGTCGCGTCCTCGTGGGATGAAGTCTACTCTTGGATTGGGAATGCAGGAGATCACGTCATCGAGAGTTGCAAAGCCGCCCACCAGGTCGGTGAGACCAGGCTCGCTGGGGGCGAGAAAAACATCATTTAGTCGCCCATTACGCAGGTCGGCATCGATGAGTAGCACGCGTTTACCGGCGCTCGCCAGCACAGCGGCATAATTGACGCTGATGAACGATTTTCCCATGCCCGGTCCTGGGCTACAGACCATGAGGGCATTACATCCCATATTGGCCGGCAATGCGGATAGCGTTGTCCTCAATCCACGAAGTGATTCAACAGATATGTCGTTTGGTTGGAAATGTGCCAGGAGCGCAGGGTAGCCTCGTTTGTGTCGACGTAGCCGCATGAGTTTTTCCTGTCCCTTACTGTGGGGAACCGTTGCATATACTGGCAGACCAAGCCGGTGTTCAACTATCGCCGCGTCACTCACGCGGCGACGCAATGAGTTTGGTAGAAATACCGCCGCCATGCCGGAGAATGAGCCAAACAGCCCGGCGATGACAAAAATGATACTGGGCTTCGGCCATACTTTTTTTTCTGGCGTCACGGCGTAGTCGACAATACGGGAGTTGCCTATGGCTCCTGCCGCCGCCACGCGTTGTTTTTGTGCGCTATTAAGTAGCGAGGCATAAAGCTTCGTATTGACTTTTACATCACGTGAGAGGCGTCCCATGTCCCGCTGCGTGCGGGGAAGGCCCTTCACGCGCTCACTAAGATTGGCAAGCATGCGATCAACTCGGCCGAGCTGGGTATTGATCGTGACGATTTCTGGATGACTCTTTGCAAAATGCTGACGTAACTCTACCTCCCGTTGCTTTAGCTGGATTGCAAGGGTCTCTATTTCGGCAATCTCTTTGAACAGGACACCGGTTTCCGACGAGATGTCGATGGCACCATGCTTTTGCCGGAATGCGTTAAGAGCATCCTCGGAAGCCTCCAGATGTTCCTTAATAAGGGGCAGCTGGCGCTCCAAAAATGCCAACTTCTGCTCTGCCTCCGCGGATTCCCACGCAACGGTTTCGCGCACATAGGCATCAGTTATATCGTTGACTGCCCGCGCGAGCAATTCTGGGTTGCGGCCTTTCAGCTCAACGCTGACGATGTCTGTTTCTTTGCCAGTTTCCTTGACGGTAATAGCATTCCCCAAGCTGCTGATAGCGCTAAGCCGAGACCGTTTGATTATTTCAAAATGTGTACCAGGGCGCGCCACCAGCTCTGACACTACGAGTACTAAGGGCTCGGCCTCGTTGAGGTTGACTTCGATCAATTTTCCTACTAGGCCTTCGCCGAGTGGCTCGTCTTCAGGGCCGAGCAGTTGATAGCGATCCGCATCAAGCGTAATTAGGCTGAAGTGTTTCCCCAAATAGCGATCAGGCACGGCCAGATCAGCAACCTTAATGCTTTCTCCTCCCCACGCATAGCGCTCCAGTCCCCACCATGGTCGAGTCAGGCCCTCGCGAGGGTCGTGCCGGCGGGCTAACGCTTCTCCGATGAGTGGGAGGTACTTAGGTATGGCCTCGATCGATAACTGTAGATCATCTACTACTTTGCCGAGCACCAATCGGGAGCGAAGGATTTCTACCTCTCGTTTCGCCCTCGGGCTTTCGGTATCCCCGTCCGTGCGTCCTTGGCTACGCAGAGGATCATTTAGGAACGCCTTATTCTTGTCGATTCTTAGCAGCGCGTCCGCTTTATAGGTAGGGGGCGCCAATAATACGTAAAGGCCCGCCAGCAGCAATACTGCCAAAAGTGTCAAGAAAATCGTCCATCGGCCCTGTATTATTACGTCGAAGTACTCGCGGATACCAGCCGTATGTTCCACGCCGTCGAGTGCTTTTAGATTCAATGAAGGGCGTTCAGCAATATCGTTCTGCATGAGCTTACCTGAGCGCGAGATTTTCAAAACAATACATTGGCAAAAAAGCGGGCATCTCGCATCCTTCCTTGATGATTAATAGGCAGCGGCTCTTCCTGCCTGATTGATCAGAAAAGAAGCCGACGGCAGCACTTGATTAATGACACGACTCCAGCGCGCGACGCCGGCCGTATCGACGTAGACTACATCCCGCGGCTGCAGCGGAAAACGATCGGCCAAAATCAAGGCGTCGGGTGATGTTCCGTCCAGGTGAAAGATCTCCGGTTTCGGCAGTTTCCCGCGAATCACAAAAATCTGTTCTGGGTTTGACGTCGTAAAGTTGACTCCGCCGGCATCGGTGAGCGCTTCGGCGAGCGTTAGCCTACCCCTATTGATGAGCTGTGCAGATTGCTTATTGACCTCTCCCAGTACGAACACCTTGTTGAGGCTACGATCGGGAACGCTGAGCACGTCTCCGTCTCTGAGCAGCAGGTTCTGGGCAATATCGCCATTTTCATAGAGGGCGAGAAGGTCTATGGTGATGGTCTTGCCACCTCGCGACACCGTGGCATTAGCAAGGTCAGCATTTGTCGTAAGCCCGCCCGAGCGATTTATCGCCTCGGCTATCGTAAGAGGAATGTCGTTGACGGCCTGTATTCCGGGGGTATTGACCTCACCAACGACATAAACTCTCTGGCTGCGATAGTCGATGACCCGAACATCCAGCTGAAGATTTTCGATATACTTGGTTAACCTGGCGATCAGCGTTTGGCGGACCTCGCCGACAGATTTTCCTGCTGCATTGATGGTGCCCGCATACGGAAAAAACAGAGTGCCATCATCCTGGACTACGTGCCCTATGAGTTCTGTGGGGCGTCGTTCGCCTCCAGGACTCGTGAGTTCGGGATGGTCCCACACGGTGATATCAAGCACATCGTGTGCACCGATTCGATAGTTCGTGTCGACGCGCTCGGACGCGTAAGTTTTCTCCTTGCGGCGATTCAACTCCTCTCGCTGGATTATTAATTCCGCGGTAATGGGAACGATTCTTACTTTATCGATACTGAATTTACCGTCTTCGACAACGGGAATACCGCCATGGGATGAGCCATGCTGCTGCTTCATTTTCATGCCTGGTGCGATGGCACATCCTGACAGCGCGAGGAGAGATACGGCTAAGAGCATGCAGGCCCTCAGTTTCGAGCGTCCGTTCACTTGGTTTAGGGCAAAGCGCTTCACGACCGCTAAACACTTAGGCGTTCGTTGAATAGTACTAGCGTGCGGTCCCAGTAGGTGTTTCAATTTAATACGCATTCTTGTTCAACAAACCGGAAGTTACCGTTTTCATGGCGATCTGGAGATCAAACCAGACTGACCAATTCTGGATATAATAGAGATCGTGCTCTATCCGCTTGGTCAGATCGGTATCACCGCGCCAACCATTGACTTGCGCCCATCCGGTGATACCGGCCTTCATCATGTGCTTTTTCATGTAATTGGGTACCTCATCCTTAAACTGAGCGACGAATGCCGGGCGCTCGGGACGTGGCCCCACGAGCGACATGTCGCCAACAAGGACATTAAGAAGTTGTGGTAATTCGTCCAAACTGGTTTTTCGCAACATAGCGCCAAATGGGGTCGCGCGTTTTTCGCCACACTTCGCCCACACCGGCCCGCTCTTGTTCTCGACATCGACGGGCATGGAGCGGAATTTCAGCATCATGAACGGCCGATTGTTCCAGCCCACCCGTTCCTGGCGAAAAAACACCGGTCCGGGAGAACTGAGTTTGACACCTGCGGCTATCGCGATCATCAGTGGGCTTGCCAGAATCAAGATGATGAACGCCAGCAGGCGATCTTCGATCCCTTTGATATAGCGATTGACGCCGTCCAGCGGTGATACGGAAATATCCAGCGTCGGTATACCCGCGACGTCATTCAACCGTAACAGATTGGCCTTCATGTTGAAGGCATAGCAATCAATAACGTACCGAATGCTCACCGGCACATGGCGTAATGCATGAACCACCTCTTGCGCGCGAGCCTCTCCTCGCAAGGGGTAAGCCACCCAAACTTGATCTATTCCAGCATGTTGCACGATTGCGCTAAGGTCTTTTACGGCACCTAGGCGCTGCAACGGACAGCCGCCCTCGCCGACTTCAAATCGCGGTGACGGACGATCGTCCACATAACCGATCACGCGCAAGCCGGTCCATGCCGATTCGTTTATCCTCCTGCTAGTAGCGATCGCCATTTCACTCAAGCCTACGATCACTATGCGTCGTTGGCTCCAGCCACTGGTGCGCAAACAACTTAAACTAAATGCGAGAACTAGGCGTGAACTGGCAATGAACAGAAATCCGAGCCCGCCCCACACGGTCACCAGCCGGATGTCGAAGCTGACCGCGATCTCGGGTAGCCACAGCATCGCGATGATCAGAAGTATGGCCAGAGCAAACATCCAGGTCTGCAGCACCAATATGAGTTGCTTGATCAAGGTGCGAACGTGCCGGGCGTTATAGAGATGAGCAAACTCAAAAAAAATGATGGCCAGCAACGTACCGAGCGTGACCGTAATTTTGTACCAAGAAGCGAACACCAGATCGCCGTACCAAATGTAGTTGGCGAACCAGCCGGCGCCGCATAAAGACAGGATGTCGGCAAGCCGCAATAGCACGAACGCGGTGTGCGCATACTCCTTGTGCAAGCTATGCCGGAGAACATGGTCAGTACTGAGTAACAAATCGATGGCTCCTTCTGCTTTGTGTTACGGGCATCATTCCCTGGCCGATAGCAAACGTGAAATCGTTTGGCGTTTGTATAAAACTAGCACAAGCTGCGCCAACGGCGTTTTTGCTACGTTGCTCAATATTAAGGCCGAGATCTTCCCATCGCACGCTCATAAGACGGCGCAAATGATGCGCCTACGTGAGTCATCTTTTCCCTAACGTGGTGCGCCATCGCAAGCCATACAACGTCCAGCTGGTGAGCAATCCTATATTGCTTATGTTGCTGTTAGGTTAATCCGGCTGCCCGCGCGCAGGGCGCAGCCGATCTGATGTACGGAAAAGACCCGTCTTCAGCAAAAGGCGAACGTGGATTCACGGCGGGTCGGTGCGCTGCGGACGGCTGTGGACATGTTCTCCTGTGCGATGAAGCTCGTGCTATCCGGCATCGCTCTTTGGCGCCTGCCACCTCCGGTGAGGTGGGAAGTTGGCTTGTCCACCGGCTGGCGGCACAATCCGGCCGTCCAAGCATCCATCTCGACATGAGGTCGCGGTTCCCGGTGTCTACCATCTACAAGCATTGTCCCTCTTGCCTTAGCAATCAACGAGTTATCGCGAGTTCCCGAATTGGAAACGGACCTTTTCTTAACTGGCACGAGCAGTGTCGTAACACCGTTGCTTTTTCCATGCGGCGGCGTATTCTCGCGGGAAAAAAACAGCTTGATGCAAAAGATGCCTCAGGGCCGGCCAAGTCGTCCAGTTCGAAATTCCGCGCACCAATCGCGAGCATGCCGTAGCTTCTGTTTCGCCGTGCAGACAAGGCCGGCTCGATGAAGCCACCGCGGTGGCGGAGTTGCGTGGCGGCAAAATTCTGCGGTCTAGGCACGCGAGCGGTCGTCATGGGATTTCGGGCCGCCATCCTCGGCAGCGAGGCGGGGGGTGATGCTGCCCTTCCACGAAGAAGTCCAAAACGTACACGGAGAAGCCATGAAAATCATCGACATACGCCCACCCGTCCTGGCTTTGCTTTACCTCGTCATGGCCTTGCTCCTGCACTGGCTGATTCCCGCGCTCCACCAGGGGGTGCTTGCATTGCCCGTTCTAGGATCGGTCTGTGCCTTGACAGGATTCGGCATTGCCCTGTGGAGCTGGTGGCTTTTCAAAAGATCTCATCTCGACCTTTGTCCTACTGCGCCCACCGCTACGTTGATCTTCGATGGCCCCTATCGTTTCAGCCGCAATCCGATATACCTTGGCATTACGCTGATGCTGCTGGGAATCGCCATCTATATGGGCTCTATCGCTTTCTATCTGGCTGTCGTGGCGTTTGTCATCACGATCAACGGCGTATTTATACCGTACGAGGAAACTAAGCTAGAGGAGACATTCGGCACCCGATATCTCGAGTTCAAACAACGCGTCCGGCGATGGCTCTAGGCGGTCGCTATGGCGCGGTAGGCGGAAGAGCGAGATCGCGCGGCAACGAGCGCCTCGAGTTACGGCAAGTGCGGGGCGATTGCTAAGCTAGCGCACCACCGTGAAAAACCAGCTGGCAAAGGAATTCATCGCCCTGCTCTAGACACTCAAAGCGGGTAATGCCGGCGTTGGCGACTTTGATGCGGAACAGATGGGACAAAGGAATATCGAGCACGTGAGCTATGGCCATACGTATCGTGCCGGCATGCCCGACGATAAGAATATGCTTGCCGGCATGGCGGTTCAAAACCTCGTTCCACGCGGCGACGATGCGGCAGCGGAAAACCCCGAGTCCTTCCGCTTCGTCTGGATGGTTGTTCACCGGGTCCCGATAGAACCGCTGCAAAACGCCGGAATCGTACGCGGTGATTTCTTCACGCGTCTTGCCTTGCCAAGTGCCGAACCCGATCTCCTTGAAGCGAGGCTCGATTTCCAGTGGTATGCCGTGGCGTTCGCTCAGCTCCTCGGCAAACGCCAGGCAGCGACTCAAGGATGAGCTGACGATGACATCCCAAGGGTGAAAGTCGGCGACGATCGTGCGCATCTGCCTCCAGCCAGTCTCGCTCAATGGATCATCGATCTGGCCGCGATAGCGGCTGCCGCCTACGAGTTCGCCATGACGGATGAGGTCGATCAGCGTGCTGACGC
Source organism: Methylococcaceae bacterium (assembly GCA_902812445.1). Classification (GTDB taxonomy): domain Bacteria; phylum Pseudomonadota; class Gammaproteobacteria; order Methylococcales; family Methylococcaceae; genus CADDZF01. The sequence continues at coordinate 12,914 of CADDZF010000030.1, forward strand.
GTTCTTCTTTCATTACGGCTCGCTCACGCCGGCAAGCGACCGCCGTGCTTGTCCCAACGCTTCGCGTACGCGCTCGGGCGCAGTCCCACCGATGTGATTGCGCGCCGCGACCGAGCCTTCCAGAGTCAACACTGCGAATACATCCGCTGTGATCCCCGGTGATAAACGCTGCAATTCGGCGAGCGAAAGCTCGGATAGATCGCGCTGTGTCTCGATTCCCAGACGTACCGCCTGGCCGACCATCTCATGGGCATCGCGAAACGGCACGTCCTTGCGCACCAGATAATCGGCCAAGTCCGTCGCCGTGGCGTAGCCTCGTTTAGCGGCCTCGTACATGACTGCACGATTGGCCTTCACGTGCGGCAGCATGTCAGTAAATGCGCGCAGGCAACTCTTCAGCGTATCAAGGGTGTCGAACAGCGGTTCCTTGTCCTCCTGATTGTCCTTGTTGTAAGCCAAGGGCTGGCCTTTCATCAGGATCAGCAGACTCGTCAGATGGCCAATGACGCGGCCCGACTTGCCGCGGACCAGTTCCGGCACATCGGGATTTTTCTTCTGCGGCATGATCGATGAACCGGTGCAGAATGCGTCCGGCAGATCGACAAAGCGAAACAGCGGGCTGGTCCACAGCACCAGCTCCTCGGCGCAGCGCGACAGGTGGACCATCGTCAGACTGGCCGCCGCCGCAAACTCGATGGCGAAATCGCGATCACTGACGGCGTCCAGGGAATTCTCTGCCGGCCGCTCGAAGCCCAGCAGTTCCGCCGTGTAGTGACGGTCTATGGCAAAGCTAGTGCCGGCGAGCGCGGCGGCGCCCAACGGCATGACATTGACCCGCTTGCGACAATCCGAAAACCTCGCGCGGTCACGCGCCAGCATTTCGAACCAGGCTAGCAGGTGATGACCGAAGGTGACTGGCTGGGCGATCTGCAGATGGGTGAATCCCGGCATGATGGTGTCGGCCTCGCGCTCGGCCAAGTCAAGGATCGCCTTCTGCAGGGCAGCGATCTGCAAATCAAGCTGGTCGATGCCATCACGCAGGAAAAGGCGGATGTCCGTCGCTACCTGATCGTTGCGCGAACGCCCGGTGTGCAGCTTTTTGCCGGCATCGCCGATGCGGTCGGTCAGGCGCGCCTCGATGTTCATATGCACGTCTTCCAGTTCGATCGACCAGAAAAAATCGTCGCGCTCGATATCCAGCAGAACATCTTCCAAGCCCTGCACGATGGACTTCAGTTCCTTTTCGTTCAAAATGCCCACCCGGTGCAGCATCCGGGCATGCGCTATCGAGCCCTGAATATCGTAAGGCGCGAGGCGCTTGTCGAATGCCACCGAAGCGGTAAATGTTTCGACAAGCGTGTCGGTCGCCTCAGTAAATCGCCCCGCCCAGGGTTTCGGTTCGATGGTCATGGCTTTCACTCGATTTAATTCAATGGAGGCCATTATAATCGCTTCGCCTGGAAAACCGGAGTAAAAGGGGGTGCGCATGTCGCCCGGCACGTGCCAAGCCCCTGCGGTTTGGCGGTGAACCGCGCAGCCGGCATTGCGGTCTAGTGCTCCTTGCGAGATGCAGCTTGACCGATTTCGAGCCCGCCAGGGGCTTGATTTTGGTACAATGTTTTTATTTCGGTCAGCGAGGCATATGGTGTCAGAAAGCGTCATCCGCATCGCCACCCGCAAGAGCGCGCTGGCGCTATGGCAGGCGGAACACGTCGCCGCACTGCTGCGCCGGGCGCATCCTGGGGTTGTCACGGAACTGGTCACAATGACGACCCGGGGCGACCAGCTCCTCGATACACCGCTGGCAACAATCGGCGGCAAGGGATTATTTGTCAAGGAATTGGAATACGGCATCCTGGAGGGGCGCGCCGATCTCGCCGTACATTCGATGAAAGACGTGCCGGCCGAGCTTCCGTCCGGCCTCCATCTGGCCGCCGCGTTGCCGCGGGAAGACCCGCGAGATGCCCTCGTTTCCAACCACTATGCGTCCTTTCAGCAGCTTCCAGCGCATGCGAGAATAGGTACCGCCAGCTTGCGTAGACAGTGCCAAATCAAGGAACGCTACCCGACGTGCGAGATTCTCAATCTGCGCGGTAATGTCAACACGCGGCTCGCCAAGCTCGACGGCGGAGAATACGACGCTATCGTGCTGGCCGTGGCGGGCCTCAAGCGTTTGGGTTTCGCCGATCGCATCGCCGAAGCGATTGCACCGGATGATAGTCTGCCAGCCATCGGGCAGGGGGTGATCGCCATCGAGTGCCGCCGTGACGATATGCGTGTGAATGAGTTGCTGAATACCTTGAACGATGACGACAGCGCTGTCTGCATGGCTGCCGAGCGCGCGTTGAACGAACGGTTGCACGGCGGCTGCCAGGTGCCTATCGCCGGCTTCGCCATGCTCGACGGCGAGCTTCTCTCGCTGCGCGGTCTGGTCGGCCTGCCCGATGGCAGCCGCGTGATACGCGCTGAGCGCAGCGCCGCGAAGGAAGCAGCCAGGGCGTTAGGCATCGCGGTGGCGGAAGACCTTTTGGCGGGCGGAGCCGACCGCATTTTAAGGCACCTGTTTGGCTAGTCTGATGCCGAAAGCCGAGCCCCGGCCATTAGCGGGCGTCAACGTGCTAGTCACCCGGCCTGAACCGCAGGCGCGCGGCCTGTGTGCGCTGATCGAAGCGGCGGGCGGCCTGCCCGTGCGGTTTCCCGTGTTGGAGATCTTGCCAAGCGCGAAGACCCGGGAGGCGGCGGAGCTGTTTCAGCGGATGGACCGGATCGACTGGCTGATTTTCGTCAGTGCCAATGCAGTGCGCCACGCGATGCAACTCCTTGCCGACAAGCCGCTAACCGAACGCGTTCGAGTCGCTGCCATCGGCCAGGCAACGGCGATTGCCCTGGCAGCGGCGGGCATCCGGATAGACCTCGTGCCGAAACAGCAGTTTAATAGCGAAGCTTTGCTGGCAATGCCCGAAATAGGGAACCTTGACGGACAAACGATCGTCATAGTGCGGGGTGAAGGCGGACGCGAATTACTCGGCGAAGTCCTGTCCGCGCGGGGCGCTAAAGTCTTTTATGCGGAAGTCTACCGGCGCGCACTGCCCACGGCGAATGTCGCTGCACTGCTGGCGCGCTGGCACCAGGGCGGTATTCAGACGGTCACGATCACCAGCGGCGAAGCGCTAGTAAATCTCGCTTTCTTGCTGGGAGAGAAGGGCACCAATTTATTGCAGACCACACCCTTGGTCGTCATCAGTCCTCGGCTTGAGGAAATGGCACTCGCGCTGGGCTGCCGGCAGGTGACCGTTGCTCAGGGGGCAAGCGATGACGCGGTGCTGGAGGCAGTGCAGCGCATTGCGCGAAAGCGATAACAGCTGGCAAAGAAAAATTTTGAGGAATTGACGTTGGTTCACGACGATAAAGCGTTACAAGAGGTTGATGGCGATGCTAGCGCGACGACGGCAGCCGAAATGCCTGCCGAAACGGCGCCATCTGCTCCCCAACCGTCTCGCAGCAGGGCATGGATCGGCTATCTCATGTTATTCATGGTGCTGGCGCTGGTCATAGGCGGGTACTTTTTCATTAGCCAAATACGTTCCGCGCAGGAGGGACTGGGCGGACAGCTCAGCAAGGGAGATCAGCGTTTATTGGACATGACCCGGCAGATCACCGACCTGCAATCGGAGCTCGCTACCCTGCATTCGCAGTTCGCCACCCTGCAGGCGCAAATTTCAACGGAGGATACCAAGTTCGAACGCCAAATTGGCGAGCAATCGACGGAGATCAATGACAAGCTGAATGCCACCAAGGGAGAGCTGGAAAAATCCATTCAGCGCATCCAGCGGCAGCTGGGCAAAACCCGCGGCGACTTGATGATCGCCGATGCCGAATACTTGCTCAGCATCGCCAATCAAAAATTGCATCTGGTGGGCGACGTCAAGTCGGCACTGGCCGCGCTGGAAGCCGCGGACCAGCGCTTGCGTGACAGCGGTGATCCCGCGGTGTTCAAGGCGCGGGAGGCGCTGGCCAAAGAAATTCACTTGCTAAATAATATCGAGGCGCCGGATGTGGTCGGCATTTCCTCGAAAATCATGGCGCTGGAAGCGAAAGTAAAGGATATACCGAGCTTTCTGCCGCATGCCGGTCAGAAAAGTACGCCGCCTCCCGAGCAGGGCAAGAGCGAGGAGTCCGGTGGCGTCCTCGAAAATTTGAAAGACCTGGTCACGGTGCGCCGAACCGACCGCCCGGTCGGAGCGATCCTGCTGCCAGAGGAAGTCGAAGCACTGCATCAAGTCTTGTTGCTGAAGCTCGAAATGGCCAGGCTGGCCTTGCTGCGCAGCGATGAAGCCCTCTTTAAGACCAGTTTGCAATCCGCTCATGACTGGCTGATGGAGCATTTCGACCACGATGCCAGTGTCACACAGGCGGTCGCGAGCGAGCTCAGCGCGCTGATGAATTCGCCGATCAGAATCCAGTTTCCCGATATTAGCGAGTCGCTGACCTTGCTGCAGAATATCGAAAAACTGCGCCTGGAAGCCGAAAAAGCGGAAGGCGCGGGCGAAGAGAAGCCCGGAGTCCAGCCGTGAAAAGGATCTCGATCTATTTGGGCATCGCGCTCATCATCGTCATCGGAGTGGCTATCTTCGTCCATCACCGGCTGACGACCAGCGATCCCGGCTATGTGATCATCGGCTATGATCGCTGGTCCCTGGAATCTTCCCTGCTATTCGTGGTCACCGCGTTATTGATCATCTTTGTCTTGCTGTACGCGCTCATTCGGATGCTGGCCCGCGCCGCCCGTTTACCGAAGACCTTGAAGCAGCGCGGCGGAGAATTGCGCTCGCGGCGCTCGCAGCAAGCCTTGATCGAAGGCTTGATCGAATCGGCCGAAGGCAACTATGAAAAGGCCGAAAAAGCTCTGATCCGCCATGCGGCGGACAGCGGTACGCCGCTGATCAATTATCTCACCGCGGCACGCGTGGCCCAGTCGCGCGGCGCTTACGAGGAGCGCGACGAATATCTGAAGCGCGCCCATGAGACCATGCCCGAGGCCGAGCTCGCCATCGGGCTGACGCGGGCGGAGCTGCAGCTTTCCAACAAACAGTTCGAGCAAGCGCTGGAGAGCTTGACCCAGCTGAACCGGCTAGCGCCCAATCACGCCGCCGTGCTCCGGCTGATGCACCAGGCGTATGGCGAGATCGAGGATTGGGAAGCTGTTCGCCGCCTGATTCCCGTCCTGCACACCAACAAGGTGATGATGGAAGCGGAAATCCGGTTGCTGGAAACGGAAACTTATAGCGCTCTGTTGAGGCAAGCCTCTGAAAAGAAGGATCCGGCGGCGCTGGGAGAGCTCTGGGAGTCCATTCCCGATCATATCCGTTCGAGTGTCGGCGTGCAGTCGCTGTATTTCGCCGCCATGATCGAGGCCGGCGCCGGCAAGGAGGTTGAAGCGGCGTTGCGACAGGCGATCGATAAGCAGTGGGATGACACCTTGCTGGTTCTGTTCGGCTGTATCCAGTTGGACGACGGCGCCAAACAATTACACAACGCGGAGCAATGGCTCACTAAACATCCCAAGGACGCTGTCCTGCTGAGAGTTTTGGGGAAGCTCGCTATACGCAATCAGCAATGGGAGAAAGCCAAGACGTATTTGCAGAGAAGCCTAGATGCCGAGCCCAGCGTCGAAGCTTATCAATTGATGGGTGACACGCTGTCGCGGCAGAACGAATGGGCCGCCGCTTGCGACTGTTACCGAAAGGGATTGATGTTCGCGTCCAGCGAGGTCGTCGCCCAGATAGAACTTAACCCCGCCGATCGGCAACTGGAAGCTGGAGCGGCGCTCTGAGCGGCGGCGCGGGCCAGGGTAGACTATAAAATGGCCTTGTGGCAGGGGAAGCGATGGCGAGTGTTCTTTTTTACAGCCCGTGGAGGCAATGATGCGACTTGATGCCGGATGTACGGTTACTTTCGATGTGAGCGCCCCGACACCCATCGTGCTCATGCTCCGACCGCGCAGCGGTTACGGGCAATGGGTCTACCGCGAGGAATACCTGCTGGAGCCATCCTTGCTGGCGGTGGAATACAATGACAGCTACGATAACCTGTGCCAGCGGCTCATGTTGCCGCAGGGCATCTTTCGCGTACGCGCCGCGACCGCTGTCGATACCGCCGACGTGATCGATGTGGAGCTCGGCGCAGCGTACGTGCCGGTGCAAAATCTGCCCGATGATGTCCTTCAATTTCTATTGCCGAGCCGCTACTGCCCATCCGATCAGATGGTCGACCTGGCCAATTCGATCGTGGCGGGCACTGCCCCGGGCTATGATCAAGTCGAAGCGATCCGTCGCTGGATCCATGACCACGTCGAGTACCGCTACGGCACCAGTAATGCCTCCACCTCGGCAGCTGAGACGGCCGCCAACCGCGTCGGCGTGTGCCGCGATTTCGCCCATCTGGGCATCGCCTTATGCCGCAGTCTAAATGTGCCCGCCCGCATGGTGGTCGGCTATCTTTACCAGCTTGACCCAATGGACCTCCACGCCTGGTTCGAGGCGTTCGTCGGCGGTCGCTGGTATACGTTTGACGGTACTCAGGAAGTGCCGCGTGGTAACCGCATCGCCATTGCCTATGGGCGCGACGCTGCGGATGTGGCGCTGGCGACACAGTTCGGCCCGGCCAAGCTGACCGAGATGAAAGTGTGGGTGAATGCGGCCGCACCCGCCTGATATCTGCGGCAGCGAGATGCCCCCCAACGTGGACTGTCTCCTCTGCCATCTTGCCTTTGCATACGTGAGCGATTATGAGCGAAGCCGCTGACTTATTCACAATTGCCAACAGTGTGATTCCCGGTGGTGTCAATTCACCAGTGCGCGCGTTCAAAGGAGTCGGCGGAACGCCGCTCTTTATCGAGCGCGCGCAGGGGCCCTACCTGTTCGATTCCACAGGCAGGCGATACATCGATTATGTCGGTTCGTGGGGGCCGATGATTCTAGGCCATGCCCATCCGCAAGTGCTCGAGGCCGTGCACCGGGCGGTCGATCAAGGCCTGAGCTTCGGCGCGCCGACCGAAATCGAGACCCAGATGGCCCGGACGCTATGTGAACGGGTGCCTTCGCTCGATCTGGTGCGCATGGTCAATTCGGGTACCGAGGCGACGATGAGTGCGATTCGGCTGGCGCGGGGTTACACGGGGCGCGACGCGATCGTAAAGTTCGAGGGTTGTTATCATGGCCATGCCGATTCGCTGCTGGTAAAAGCAGGATCAGGCGCCTTGACGCTTGGCATACCCGGCTCGCCCGGCGTGCCGGCGTCGCTGGCCGAGCACACGCTCATCGCGCCGTATAATGATAGCGCGGCGGTACGCGATGCATTCGCGAAATTCGGCTCAATGATCGCCTGCGCGATCGTGGAACCGGTTGCCGGCAATATGAATTGCGTGCCGCCGGCGGCCGGTTTCCTGGAAACTTTACGTGAGCAATGTGATGCCTATGACGCCGTGCTCATTTTCGATGAAGTCATGACCGGCTTTCGCGTCGCGCTCGGCGGTGCCCAATCCTATTATGGCATCACTCCGGATTTGACGACGCTCGGTAAGATCATCGGCGGTGGCCTGCCGGTCGGTGCCTTCGGCGGCCGGCGCGAAATCATGGAACATTTGGCTCCGCTGGGTCCGGTTTATCAGGCGGGTACGTTGTCCGGAAATCCCGTCGCCATGGCCGCGGGACTGAAAACACTCGAGCTGATCGCAGCGCCCAACTTTCATGATGATTTGGCGGCGAGAACGCGGTACCTGATGGAAGGGCTCGAGGCGCTCGCTGCTAAAGCCGGCGTACCGTTTCGCACCAACTCTGTAGGTGGCATGTTTGGCCTTTTTTTTACTGCCGAGGCGGAAGTGAGCCGTTTCGACCAGGTCATGCGCTGCAATCAGGATCATTTCAAACGGTTTTTCCACGGCATGCTGAGCGAAGGCGTTTATCTCGCTCCATCCGCTTTCGAGGCGGGATTCGTCTCCTCGACACACACTCTCGACGTACTGGACGCCACCCTGTCGGCGGCCGAGCGTGCATTTCGGAAGCTCTGAGCGCTGTCCGCCAGCGCCGTCGCCATGAATTCGGTTCGAGACTGGCATGGCCGCCACGCGCTCTTAGCGCGATGAATCGTCCCGATTGGCGTTTCTGGAGACTTTCCCAGGCTGCAAAATAGTGACGCAGGGTGATTTTTGCTCGACAATGAGTATCCCGTATCCAGACTGATCGCGCTCGAAGGAGATAATGTGCCGAAAACCTTTTCCTCTCCTGCTCATTGCACGCTCGCTGGCGGTACCGGCCGGGGATCGAGGCTCATTGTTAGCCGGGTCGCATACACATTGCCCGCAGCGGTGGGCGCCTAAGGCAGGAACCATCGAGAGCCGCTGTTGAGGCCCGCCGTACGTAATTGATATGGAACAGTCAGGCGCATTCTTATCGCAGTTGAAGAGCATGCTGGGAGGCCCGTATGGATTATTGGCCTTCGCAAGCAGCCTGTTGCTCGGCGCCGGTTTGCTATGGTTCTGGCGCCGCAGCCAAAGTGTAGCGGAGCACCTCAGAATCCTCGACGAGCAGAGGCACGAGATCGCGGAGCTCAAGCAGCTCTTGAGCGAGCGGCAGAATACCGTGTATGAGCTTAAGACCCGTATTGCCGTGGCGGACGAGAGAGCTAGCCGCATTCCGCTCATAGAGAGCGAAAACAGAACGCATTTGGAGACGATAACAAATCTCACCAAAGAACTGCAGGGGCATATCGCTGCATCCACTGCCTATGAGCAGCAGGCCCATCGCGTACCCGGCCTGGAAAATGCGCTGCAGGAGGCTCATGCGAAGGCCGAGCTGTTGAAAGAGGACCTCAAACGGGAATCGGCGGGGCGAGCGCGCGCGGAACAAGAAGCGCGCCGCGTTCCCGAGCTGGAAAAACAGATGCAAGAGCAGGCGAGGCTTCTGGAGCGGTTACAGACTGCCAACACGGAGCTGCAGACGCGCATGGAGGAAGAGCACAAGAGCACGGAAGAAAAGCTGGCGTTGCTAGGGAATGCCGAAAGCCAGTTGATTATCCAGTTCGAGAATCTGGCCAATAAGGTTCTCGATGAAAAAAGCAAGAAATTTACCGAGCACAACCAAACTCATCTCGATAGTGTTTTGCACCCATTTCGCGAACAACTCGGCGAGTTCAGGAAAAAAGTCGACGATATGCAGATTCACGACGCCAAGGATAGAGCATCGCTCAAGCAGGAGATCCAGAGCCTTCGCCAGCATACCCAGCAGATCAACCAGGAGGCGATCAATTTGACCCGCGCGCTGAAAGGCGACAAAAAACTCCAAGGTACCTGGGGCGAGCTGGTGCTGGAAAGAGTGCTGGAACAGTCCGGGCTGCGCAAGGGGATAGAGTACGAGACGCAGGGCGGCTTTCGCGATGCGGACAACCGGTTGCTAAAACCCGATGTGATCATCCGTCTTCCTGAAGGCAAGGACATTGTCATCGACTCCAAGGTATCTTTACGGGCCTATGAGCATTACGCCTCATCGGATGATGGCGGCGGACGCGACCGTGCACTCAATGATCATATCCAGGCGGTGCGGAATCACATCAAGGCGCTGAGCAGCAAAGACTATTCTAGCCTCAACGGCGTGCGTTCACTGGATTTTATCTTGATGTTCATGCCCATTGAACCGGCGTTTCTGCTGGCGTTTCAGCAGGACGAGCGGCTGTTTTCGGACGCTTTCGAGAGCAAGATCATCATCGTCGCGCCGACGACACTGCTGGCCACACTGCGCACGATCGGCAATATCTGGCGCTATGAGCGGCAGAACGAAAGCGCTCGCATCATCGCGGACAAGGCGGCCATCGTGTACGATAAACTGCGAGGTTTCCTTGAGGATCTGGACAGGCTGGGCGGCCAGCTCGATACCGCGCGCAAGACCTATGACGATGTGATGAACAAACTGACGCGTGGGCGGGGCAATCTCATCCGCCAAGCGAACAGTTTTGCAGAGCTCGGTGTCAAGGTCACCAAGAGCTTGCCCAAGACCTTTCTCGATCAGGGCGAACTGGAGATGAATGGAGAACCATCGCGTTTTCAGGTCATCAGTACAAACCGACCCGAGCAGATTTAGCCGGCCCTGTGCTGGTACCGGTTGGTGGTCTGGCCCTTGTGGCGGACAACCGTTGCAAACGCCCCTAAATCAAGCGCTGCGTTTCATTGAACTGAAAAATTCAGCGTTGGTTTTCGTATCCTTCATTTTACCTAGCAGGAACTCACTGGCGGCGACCTCATCCATGGGCTGCAAGATCTTGCGCAGAATCCAGCCTTTCTGCAACTCTTCGGCATCGACTAAATATTCTTCCTTGCGCGTTCCGGAGCGATTGATGTTAATGGCGGGATAAATCCGTTTTTCAGCAATTTTACGTTCCAGATGCAATTCCATATTGCCGGTGCCTTTGAATTCTTCATAGATGACTTCATCCATACGGGAGCCCGTATCGATCAGCGCCGTAGCGATGATGGTAAGGCTGCCGCCTTCTTCGATATTACGCGCCGCGCCGAAAAACCGTTTCGGGCGCTCCAGCGCATTGGCGTCGACGCCGCCCGTCAGTACCTTGCCCGAAGACGGGACGACCGTATTGTAAGCGCGCGCCAAGCGGGTAATCGAGTCGAGTAGGATCACCACGTCCTTTTTATGCTCGACCAGCCGCTTGGCCTTTTCGATGACCATTTCGGCGACCTGCACGTGGCGTGTGGCCGGCTCGTCAAACGTGCTGGAAACCACTTCACCTTTCACGCAACGCTGCATCTCCGTGACCTCTTCCGGGCGTTCGTCGATCAATAGGACAATCAGGTAGCATTCCGGATTCTTCTCCGCGATGGAGTGGGCGAGGTTCTGCAGGATCATGGTCTTTCCCGCTTTCGGCGGCGATACGATCAGGCCGCGCTGTCCTTTGCCGATAGGGGCGATCAAATCGATTACTCGTGCAATCAAATCTTCCGTTGTACCGTTGCCGAGTTCCAGTACGAAACGCTCGTTGGGAAATAACGGCGTCAGGTTGGAAAATAAAATCTTGTGCTTGGCGTTTTCTGGTGGCTCAAAATTGATTTGTTCGACCTTTAGCATGGCGAAATAGCGCTCGTTGTCCTTGGGAGGGCGAATCTTGCCCGAAATGGTATCACCGGTGCGCAGGCTGAACCTGCGAATTTGGCTGGGAGAAACATAGATATCATCGGGGCCCGCCAAGTATGACATATCAGCCGATCGTAGAAAGCCAAAACCGTCCTGGAGAATTTCCAGGACACCGTCGCCATAAATATCTTCGCCACTTCTGGCTTGTTTTTTGAGGAGCGAAAAGATCAGGTCCTGCTTGCGCGTTCGGGCGACGCCTTCAATATCAAGCGATTCGGCAATTTCAATGAGTTCGGGGATGGGCTGTCGTTTTAGATCGGTGAGATTCATAAAGGTTGGGTATGAGGATGTAAGGACGCAAACAGATTTCAAGATTTACCCGGTGGCTGGAGGTCGGGGGCGCGAATCGGCAAGGAGAATTGCCGGATTAGGCGGAGAGAAGGAGGTATCGTTTTACTTTTTGGTTAAAAATAGCACAGCACGTCTAGCCCGTCTAGGAAATATGTGGGGTGTGCCTGGGATCTATCGAGCTAAATGTTGCTTTCGATGAAAGCCGCCAGTTGCGATTTCGTCAAGGCCCCCACTTTCGTGGCTTCGACCTCGCCTGCTTTGAACAACATCAAGGTTGGAATGCCGCGGACGCCATAGCGTTGAGGCGTGGCAGGGTTTTCATCGATATTGAGTTTGGCGACGGTTAGCTTTCCGTGATAATCCGTTGCAATCTCGTCCAGGATCGGTGCGATCATTTTGCAGGGTCCACACCATTCTGCCCAATAATCGACCAGAATTGGGCCGCTCGCTTTGAGGACGGTGTCATCAAAATCGTTGTCAGTCACATGAACGATCGCTTCACTCACGTTGATCTCCTACGGATGGTTTGAGGATGAGTGCTGTTAACTAGGTCCAGCCGGCTCAAGTGGCGCACCAAATCCTTTACTAAGGATCTGTTATGAAATATCCGGCTTAACCAGCACCCAGTGTAGGTTCATTTCAGCTTAAACGGAAAAAGATTGCAAGCCCCGTACCGAGGCACGCAATGCGTGTTTCTCCGCGGCTTAATCCTGCACGATCAGGGGAAGCCCACTATCGGTTCGTCGAGTGGGCGTTGGACCAAGGCCTAGCGCGGCTTCCACTTGCCTGCGGGTTTGCGCAGCAAGGGTGTCACGATTGAGGCGATTAGCCGCGAGCGGTGGGCAATAGGTCAGGCGGACATCGATGCGTTCGAGAGCGAGTAGGCGTATCAAGTGTGGCAAGAAGTCGTCCTCGCCAATAAATGGAGCACCGTCACGGGCTGCGCCATCATAGGCGATCGCAATAGCTTGTACCGGTGAACCGACGCGTGCGGCGGGTTGATACAATTTGGCATGAAAGCGTAAAACTCGATCGCCGGTGGTCGTTGTGCCTTCCGGGAATAAAACCAGCCGTTTTCCTTGGCGCAGCGACCAGGACATGGTCTCTGCGATCTCCCGATTCTGCTCGGCATCGCCCCGGTAGACGAATAAGGTTCCAATGTGCCTGGCCAGAAAGCCTAGGACGGGCCAGCCGGCGACCTCGCTTTTGGCGATGAAGGTCACCGGGCTCTGCGCACCGATGATGACGATATCAAGCCATGAAATATGATTAGCAACCCAAAGCCCAGGCGTATCCATGGCTGACCGGACAGTGAAATGTGTATGTTGAGCAGTCGGCACAGCGTTTTATGCCAGGTCAGTGTGACTCGGTCGGTGATCTTTTGCCCGTGTCGCGGATAGAGCCGCCGGGAGAGGGGAAAAAGG